>CAZGBM010000013.1:0-37903 GCA_964523975.1 uncultured bacterium
TGTCTGCGCTTCTGTTAAAGAATCGAATCCGCCATCGATAACGGCAATTTTAACGCCTGAACCCCCATAGCCCGATAACTGCCACTCGTCGGCATTCATAAGAGCTACACCCTGACTGGTGACTGCGTGTTCCACCGGTTTGATGGGAGGGGTGATTACTCCAAGCTCTTTAATTGCGGTTGCGACATTTTCAAGTTCGCTTATCGGTATTTCGACGCTAATAGAATGTTTAGCTTTTGCTTGAATCCTTAAACCAAAAGCTTTTAAATTATTCTCGTCGATGTCTGCCGTTGTGATACCGGGTTTGGGTAGAATAGTTACGACTACTCTATCTCCGATGAGTCGCAGGTCGGATTGTCTGGCAAATTGTTGGTATTCTTTGTTCCCGGCGTAAAGTTTATAAAGTCTGTCTAAATCTGAAGATAAGCCTTTTATCTGTCTGGATTTGTCGTTGATTCCGGCAGGCTGTTCGACTCGAAAATTCGTTATTTTAACTGTTTCGTAATCGCTGGCAAAAACCGGATAGATATTTATGCACACGGTAAAGATTAGCAATATAATTATTTTTTTGTACATTTTTTACCTCCTTAATCTAATAGTAAATAATAATTAGACTTTCTAATTACCTAAACCGAGTAATTCTTTCTAGCCGTACAATAATGATAAGAAATTTTTTTTGTTTTGTCAAGTATTTTTATTGCCCTACTACCCCTATTTTTAACCACGAAACACGCGAAATACACGAAACCCCCACTACTTCAGGATTTAAGGGGTGGGATTTAGTTAAAATAAAATTTGGTTTTTTCTTTGTGCTCTTTATGGTACTTTGTGGTTCAATTAGTTTTTTTGCTTTCGTGTCTTTTGGTTGTTTTGTGTTTAATAAGGAGCTTGACAAATTTGTGAACAGTTTTTATACTACTTGAAGGTTTAAAAATGGATAAAAGAAAGTCGGTTTATAAAACATTTGTAGAGACAAGTTTTTCTGCCGCGCATCAACTGCGAGGTTATGAAGGTTTATGCGGCGAGATGCACGGGCATACCTGGACGGTACGGGTTGTGGTCGAAACGGACCGTCTTGATAATACAGGTATGACTATTGATTTTAAAGACTTAAAGAAAAAGGTGGATTCTATTGTAGGTAGCTTCGACCACCGCTGTATTAATCAGATAAAACCTTTTGAGAAGAAAAATCCGACTGCGGAGAATCTGGCTAAGTATTTCTACAATAAGACGGGGGCACTTTTGCCTGATAATATTAAGATTCTTGAGGTGATTGTCTGGGAATCCGCGAATTATGGCGTGAAATATTCGGAGAGATGAATTGCTTAAAGTTAATGAAATTTTTTATTCTATTCAGGGAGAATCTTCTTTTGCGGGAATTCCTTTTGTGTTTGTCAGACTTACCGGTTGTAACCTGAGATGCTCATATTGCGATACAAAATACGCCTACGAAGAAGGAACGGAAATGAGCGTCGAGCAAATTCTAGAAGAGACAAAAAAATATAACTGTTCTAATGTTGAAATTACGGGTGGGGAACCTCTTCTGCAGGAAGAAACTCCTTTGCTGGTAAATTCACTTATTGATGGCGACTTTACCGTTCTCGTAGAGACAAACGGTACAAAAGATATCAGCATTATACCAGATAAAGCCGTTAGGATTATGGATATAAAATGTCCTTCAAGCGGAGAAAGCGATAAATTTGACTGGGAAAATTTAGAAAGGTTAAATCCAAAGGACGAAATCAAGTTTGTAATTGCCGAAAAATTAGATTATGATTGGGCAAGGGAAATAATAACTGATAGAAAATTGTCGGAAAAAGTTAAAGTCCTTTTATCTCCGGTTAAAGAAAAAATGAATCCGGATATACTTGCCGAATGGGTTTTGAAAGACGAATTGAATGTCCGTCTTCAGCTTCAACTTCAAAAGATTATATGGCCTTTTGCCAAACGGGGAAAGTAAATGAGTAAAAAAGCCGTCGTTTTGTTTAGCGGAGGTATAGATTCTGCAACGACTCTTGCGGTCGCCAGAGGTTTAGGGTATGAATTATATGCAATCAGTTTTTGTTACGGTCAGAGACATCTTTTTGAAATTGAAGCAGCGAGGAAGATTGCCAGAAAAATGGGTGTCAAGAAACATCTGCTAATGGATATCGATTTATCTTCTTTTGGCGGTTCTGCATTGATAAGTGATATAGCAGTTCCAAAGAGGGAAAAAGTCGAAGAAGTAGGTAAAGAAATTCCCGTTACTTACGTTCCTGCCCGCAATATAATTTTTTTAAGTCTTGCACTCGGTTGGGCAGAAGCCTTGGGTGCTACTGATATATTTATTGGTGTCAACGCCATCGATTATTCCGGATATCCCGATTGCCGGGAGAAATTTATAAAGGCTTTTGAAATAGCTGCGAATCTTGGGACAAAGAGTGGGGTAGAGGGCAAGAAAATAAAAATTCATACTCCGCTGATTTCACTTACCAAGGCTGAGATAATAAAGAAAGGTTTGAAATTAGGGGTTGATTATAGTCTTACCCACAGTTGTTATGACCCTGATGTGAAAGGACATGCCTGCGGAAGTTGCGATAGCTGTCTATTGAGGAAGAAAGGATTTAAAGAGGCAGGCGTAGAAGACCCGACTGTTTATATTAGTGATTAGTTGATTGGTGGATTGGTTAATTAGTAATGAGAATCCTTCGGAGTAGTTAAATAATTAAATTGAAAAATAGTCAAATTGTAAAAATAGAAACTACAGGTACTACATGTTCTACATGTTGAAAAAATATGTTATGGTGGGGTGGTTTTTAGAAAAATAAAATAAAAAATCTTTGTGCACTTTGTGATCTTTGTGGTAAAAATAATTTAAGTAGGGTGTGGTTGGGTAATCTGTGTTAATCAGTGGTTAATTTTTCCAGTTTTGCGGCGAATTCTTTCTCTTCTATATCGAATTCGATTACTTTGTTTTCCGAAGTCAAGCCTGAAATTATCTTTATAGAAATTCCGGTAATTTTCTTTAAATATTTTTGTAGTTCTTTATTGGCTTTACCTTTCTCGGGTGCGCTTTTTATCCATATTTTAAAAGTGCCGTTTTTCATTTTTACTATTTTGTTTTTATTTGAGGAGGGCTTTACTTTTATTCTTAATTGAGCCATGAATGTAATATATCGAAACCACAAGATTACACAAGATTATAAAAAAACGTCTTACACGTAGACACAGAGGCACAAAGAAAAACATTTGCACTATTTGGGAGATTCGTTGCCGAACTAAGCTCAGGCTCTTAGCCCGCGGCTTTTAGCCCAAAAGGCAAATAATAAACTTTGTGTTCTCAGTGGCTTTGTGTGATAATAAATTTTTGGAGAGGGGATACCCCTTGACAAAATTATATTTTGTTATATAATGGAGAATGAGATTCAATCTCAATTATGAAAAAAGAAAAAGAAATATTTAGAAGATATTTAATTAAAGAGGGTCTGAAGTTTACGCCGGAAAGAGGGCGGATTTTAGAAGAAATTTTTTCGAGGCACGATCATTTTGATGCTGAGACTCTTTTTCGAGTCTTTTATGATAGGGGAGAGAATGTTTCGAGGGCTACCATTTATCGTACTTTGCCTTTGTTGGTTGAAAGTGGCTTGGTTCGAGAGGCTATGAGATGTGGAGAAAGATTTTGCTATGAGCATATTTATGGACATAAGTCTCACGGACATATGATCTGTCTGAAATGTGGCAAAATAATAGAGTTTGAAAATGGTAAAATAGAAAGGATAAAAAAAGATGTTTGCGAAGAACACGAGTTTGAGCCTACGGAGTTTAGATTTGGAATTAAGGGTTATTGCAAAGATTGTCAAAAGAAAATTGCAGGGTCGGCTGAAAATGAAACTTAATTGCGGCTATTGTATTTGTTTTGAGGGGGTTGATGTTCAATATGAAAAAAGATTTTAATGATAAAAGTTTTGTAGAGCTTTATATTAAAAAGCATAAGAAAATTTTAGAAAAATTGGGTTATTATTATGCCGAAAAATTGAAAAATTTAGGTTTTAGCGAAGGTAAAATTCTCGATGTTGGTTGTGGTTTTGGTCTGATGTGTATAGTTCTGGCTAAAGAAATTCAGGGTTGTGAGGTTGTGGGTGTTGATTTGTCTATTCCTTTATTGGATTATGCGAAAGGTGGCCTCGCGGAAGATTCGGTTAAAAGTCGCGTAAAATTTGAAAGGGCGGATGTTGAAAAAATGTCTTTTAAAGATGATTCGTTTGATGTGGTGTTTAACGTCAATATGGTCCACTGGGTTAATGATCCGATTTCTATGCTAAACGAAATTCAGAGAATTCTAAAGCCTGAAGGATATCTTTTTATCAAGGATCTAAGAAAATCTTGGTTAGGCTTGCTTGAAAAAGAAATCAATAATGCTTTGACTTTCTCTCAGGCGAAAAAATTAATAGGAGATTCAGAGCTCAGGAAAGGTTCTTTTTCAAGTAGTCTTCTATGGTGGAATTTTGAAGCATGAGAAACGAATATAATATAAGGTTAAGAATGTATTGTTGTATTGTTGATTTTTGGTTTAACCCTTGACAAATGAGTTGACATGCGTATATTAACCGACGTTATGACTGACCAGTCAGTAAGAAAGAATCAAATAATGGAGGAAGCGAAAAAGCTCTTTGCGGAAAAGGGATATCATCCCGTTACTGTGGATGAGGTTGCGGAAGCTTGTGGTGTCGCAAAGGGTACGTTGTATCTATATTTTGATTCCAAGGCTGACCTTTTCATTGAAATATTCGTAGAAGCGCACAGAGTAATTATTGAGCGGGTTGGAAAATTGATTGGTTCAGGAAAGGGTTTTATTACGACTATTTCGGAGATTTTTGATTACTTTGAGGAGTTTATACGAGGTGATAAATTTTTCAGCAGGTTTGGTAAGGTTCAAAAGGGGATGAGGGGGTCTAATATTCCGCTTGAGTGTTTGCAAAAAATTAATGAGTCGGTTGCTGAAATGATTGGATCTTTGGAAAAGGAGGCGGTTGGTGTGCTCAAGGGATATTTGCTTGGCAGCAGATTAAATCTTAACGATGTTTATGAAATAATTGTTTCTTTGATTTTGGCTGTTGAAGAATCCGAATCCGAAACAATAAAAAATACTGCTCTTTCTGTTCTTTTAGATGGAGTGAAGAAGGAGGTTAAATGTTAAAGTTTAGAGTTTTTATTCTTCTGCTTTTGACGATTTCTTTATCTTTGTTTTCCTTGACTTTTGAAGAAGCCAAGAAAATAGCTCTGGATAAAAATAAAGATCTTGAAATTTCGGAAATTGAAGTAAGGAAGGCGGAACTTACGATGAAGGAATCCTGGGCGTCTTTTTATCCGACGGTGAGTTTTCAATCCAGCTACACAAGGCTTTTGAGCGTTCCACAGTTTGAGATGCCAACTGGAGATGGAGGAACTCAGTATATATCGCTTGGGTATCCCGACAACTTTAGGAATTCTCTTGAGGTGACTTTCCCGGTTTTTACTTTCGGAAAAAGATTTGCAGCTAAAGAAATTGGAGAGAGAGTCAGAGATGTTCAGGTTTTTAAGCATGAAACCGACAAAATAAATTTAATAAAGGACCTTATAACTATATACTATGGCGTTGTTGTAGCGCAGGAGGGATTGAAGTTAGCTGAAGATGCTGTGGACAGATCGGAGGACCATTTAAGGACTGCGCGTATTCAGTACAATCAAGGAAGGATAACGAAACTTGATTTGCTTTCGGCGGAAACAGAATTTAATAGAAGTAAGACAGAGTTGTTGAATGCAAATAACGGATTAGACCTGGCTAAATCAGCTCTCAATATGATGCTGGGTTTTCCTCTGGATACAATTGTTGATGTTGAAGGAAATGTTCAGGTAAAAATCGAAACTTTTGAACTGGATTCGTTGAATGATATGGCGCTTATTAGAAGGCCGGAGATTAAAAGCATAGAAAAGTTAAATGAAGCGGCAAAACTTGGTCAGTCTTTACAGTATTTTTCCTTTTTGCCTGATATAGTATTTATCGGTAGTTTTTCTTATGATAAGCCGGTTGGTTTTTTGAATGAATGGGATAACGATATGTCGGCGACGGTTGCTCTTTCGTTACCGATTTTTCAGGGTTTCTCAAGAGCTAATGCTGTTAAGAAGAACAGGCTTACTATAGAGCAAGCTGTTATAAGAGAAAAAATAGTCAGGGAAGGAATAAAAATGGAGGTAGAGAATTTGCTTCTTACTTACCGTTTGAATAAACAGAAATTAGATCTTACCGAGGAGCAGTTAAAAAGGGCGAAAGAAGCATATGGAATGGCGGATAAACAGTACAAGGCAGGGTACATATCTGCACTCGAATATAAGGATATCGAATTGGGCTATAAAAGCGCAGAATTTACTTATCTTAATGCTCAGTATAATCTGATTGTTTCTAAAGAACAAATCAAAGTTGCCACAATGATGGATAAGGAGGAGTAATGAAAAAGTGGATTTTTATTATTGTTGTCGTTTTGCTTCTGGCTGTACCCGGAATTATAAGAATTAAAAAAGCTAGAGGGAAAGTAGAGGAGAAGAATACTGGAGTTCCGGTGGTTGTTACTACAGCTAAAGTTAGTGATGCGGTTAAAATCATGAGTTTTTCTTCACAGACACAGGGTATAGAACAAGCTCAAATTTTTCCTGATATACCCGGGAGGTTTTTACGGTTTACAGTCGGAGATGGTCAGTGGGTAAATAAAGATCAAATTATAGCTTACGTGGAACAGGATATTCCCGGAGTTGTGCGCGAGCCAATTGCCGTTAAGAGTACGATATCGGGTGTTGTGTCTCTGCGCTCTGTGGATAAAGGACAGCTTATTCGTCAGCAGGACCCTATGTTTCCTGAGCCTCCTCTGGCAGAGGTCGCAAGAATTGATAGGATTAAAGTAGAATTTGATGTTCCTGAGAAGTTCCATCTTAAAGCGGGGTTGCCGATGAAAGTTGAAATACCTTCTCTTTCTAAAACGTTTGAAGGTAAAATCGAGAAAGCTTCAGTGTTTTACAATTCAAGCAGCAGGACTCAGCATGTTGTGGGAGTCGTTCCGAATACCAAAAAGGAAATCCTTCCCGGAATGTTTGCCAAAGTTTGGGTTGAAGTTGCACGGGAGAATAATGCCATTTCACTTCCTATCGATGCTGTAATCGGATTTGTTGATAAATATGTTTTTAAGGCAAAAAAGGGCAAAGCAATACTTTCTCCTGTTATAACCGGTATTACTGCTGGCGATAATATAGTTATAAAAGATGGAGTATCCGAGGGTGATACTGTTATTGTTGTGGGTCAGAATATAGTAAAAGATAGTGCAAAAATCGATATAAAGGAGATGAAATGATACAAGGAGCAGTAAATCGTCCTGTTTTAACTGCTGTTGGTTTTATTGTACTGGTTCTCCTGGGTGTGTTTGGATGGTCGAATCTTCCTGTTGCTTTGTATCCTGATATTACGCTTCCTACGTTAATGGTAATAACTGAATACAGGGGAGCATCTGCACTTGATGTCGAAGAAGAAATTTCAAAAAATTTAGAGAATGCGCTTGGTAACGTATCGAACCTTAAAACTATTAAATCAGACTCGAGAGAGAATATATCAATTATCTCTCTTCAGTTTGAATATGGAACGGATCTTGATGAAGCTGCAAATGATGTCAGGGATGCACTTGGTTTTATGGTTAACTTGCCAGATGATGCAGGAAACCCGACATTATTTAAGATATCGGGTAATATGGCTCCGGTTGTAGGTTATACCGCATCGGCGGAGAATCCAGGCGTTGATATTAAATCCATATTGGAGGATAAGGTCTTGGATGAGCTTTCCAGGGTACCTGGAGTAGGTTCCGCAGAGTACTGGGGTGGTGGAGATACACGGCAAATCAACATAGATATTTCACAGGTAAAACTCGAACAACTTGGAGTTTCTCTCATGCAGATTGTACAGGTTTTGGAGGCAAATAATCTAACTTTCCCTCTTGGGCAGTTAGAACAGGGAGGAATAGAATACAATTTGCGCCTACCTGCTAAATTTAAGAATATCGAAGAGATTGAAAAGGTGGTTGTAGGAAATAATAATGGTAAAATGGTGGAGTTGCGGGATGTTGCGACTGTTAGCTGGGGCGTCGGAGAGAAAGACGGCTATTTCAGAAGGAACGGAAAAGATGCAGCTATGTTTGGTATCTTTAAGAAGTCAGGTGCAAATACTGTAGAAGTTGCGAAGTTAGCGCAAAAGAGAATAGATGATCTCGGGAAAAGGTATCCGGGACTGAACTTTGAAGTTATTTTTGATCTCTCCGAAATGGTCGAAGATTCTATTCATAACCTTGTTAATACCATAGCAATAGCAATCATTCTTGTTCTTGCTGTTTCTTTTCTGCTTCTTGGAAATATAAGGGCAAGCATAATTATTGCGGTGTCTATACCTGTTTCGTTAATTATTTCTTTTATATATCTCTATTTGTCGAATAGCAGTTTGAATATTATATCCCTTTCTGCAATAGCTATTGCAGTCGGTATGGTTGTTGATAATGCGGTGGTTGTTCTTGAGAACGTTTTCCGTCACAGGGAATCGGGAGAGTCTGCTAAAGAAGCTGCCGTATTCGGTGCGCAGGAAGTTTCCCAGGCAATACTTGCATCAACCGTAACGACGATTGTTATATTTTTACCTTTGATGCTTACAAGAGGTCTTGTGGCAGTTATGTTTAAGGAACTTGCAATAACGATGCCTCTGATGCTTACTATATCTTTTATAACTGCAATTACACTTACACCTATGCTTTCATCAAGGTTTCTTAAAATGAAAAAAGAAGAAGACTTCTCTGATAGATTTTTCGGTAGATTAGAGTCCGGTTATTCCGGAATGATAAATTGGGCTCTTTCACATAAAGGAAAACTTTTGGGTATCTTTATTCTCATCTTTTTGATAGGGATGTTTCTATTTAAGTATGTCCCGATGGATTTTTTCCCAAATCCGGGAAGCGATCAACTGCAAGCAAATATCGAACTTCCTATAGGTACAAGAGTGGAAAAAACTAACGAAATGGCTAAGAAAATAGAAGACCTTATATGGAAGGAAGTTCCCGAAACTAAGAGTGTTACGGTTCAGGCAGGGGGTAGCGGAGATATCTTCAGCGGATCAAAAGGTTCTCACTGGATTACTCTATACAGTACAATCGGAAAAACAAAGAAATCAAAGTTTCAGATCGCTGATGAACTTAATAAAAAAGTTGGTGAAATTCCTGGCATAAGTAGAGTTAAATTTTCCGTTATAGGAGGTATGTTTGGTGGGGACGATGAAGGTGTCTTTGGGGGTGCTCCTATTGAAGTTGAAATTATCGGAGATAATCTTGAAGAAGCGGATTCTCTGGCAGAAGTCTTAAGGGATGCTCTTGTAGGTGTAGAGGGAATTTCTTCTATTGAAATTTCGAGAAAAAAAGGTGGCAGAGAATTATGGTTGGATCCGCAAGGTTTTGAAATGTATTCATATGGCTTTTCGGCTTATTCTGTTGGGTCCGAACTCCGCACTGCATTTTACGGTACGGAAGTTGGCAAATTCAGTGAAGGTGGGATAGAATATCCTATTATAGTCAGACTGGATGACCAGAGCAGAAATTCATTTGAGACTATCGATAACTTACAGCTTGTAAATATGTTTGGTATGTCTGTTTATATTTCTAACTTTCTTGAACCGGTGGAAAAAAGTGCTGCACTTTCAGTTGAAAGAAAGAATAAAGAACGAATGGTGGTGTTAAAGATAAGCGTTTCTGCGGCTCTTGGAAATGCTATGAAGGAAGTGAGAAAAGTCGTAGATTCCTTTGTTATACCCAAAGGTTTAGTTATAAATTATGCGGGCCAGGTACAGGAACAAAGCGAAACTACCAGCAGCTTGATTTTTGCAATATTGTTGGGTATGATTCTTGTATACCTTGTTATGGCTGCTCAGTTTGAATCGTTCTTCGATCCTTTCATAATAATGTTCTCTGTGCCTTTTGCTTTCGTAGGAGTCTCGCTTGCTTATTGGGTAAGTTTTCAATCGATGAGCCTTATGGGTATGGTTGGAATCGCAATGCTTGTTGGTGTCGTTGTTAATAATGCTATTGTTATGATAGATTACTTTAATATCTTGCGTAAACGAGGTATGGAGTTGACTGAAGCTGTTAAAACAGGTGCAAAAAGAAGATTAAGACCTATACTTATGACCACAGGTACTACGGTTTTCGGACTGCTGCCGCTTGCTTTTTCTACGGGTAGCGGTTCAGTTTTATGGAAGTCGCTGGGTATTTCGGTTGTCGGCGGTATGATCGTTTCATCCTTCATAACTTTGCTTTTAATCCCGACTTTATATACGATTTTTGAATCAAAGCTAAAAAGGAGATTTTCAGAATGAAACAGATAGAAGTTGTCATATTTATGGGTTTGCAGAACCAGTTTCAAGAAATCTTAGAAGAAGAGAAGGTCGATGAGTATTTTATGACGCCCAGAGTTATAGGTAAGCTAAAAGGTACTAATCCTAAACTTGATACGCATATCTGGCCCGGATACTTTGTGCAGTATAAATTCTGCCTGGATGATAAGAAATATGTAAGTTTTCGAAAGAGAATCGAAAAGTTGAAAGATACTTGGGTCAAAGAAGGCTTTTTGCTTATGGTAAACGATGTTGAAGAAAGGTGCGGAGGTCGCTTATGATACTTTATATATTGCTTTCGTTTGCAGCAGGACTTGAAGGTGGCGTTTTCAAACTCAGAGGAAAAGATATTGTTTCTCCTTCTTTTGGTCCTTCTTATGGAATTTTTTGTGATTTTTATGTGACGCCGAATTTGAGTTACGATTTATCCTTCCAAATGGTAAAAGCTCCTGCTTCGACCCGAACTATGGCTATTGTATATGATTCAACAGGACAGCAAGTTTTTTCGGAAGTACGCGGGGAAGACTTCCAATGTTTTAAAGGGAATCTTTCCGTTAACTGGTTTCCGTTTGCTGCTGTATTTTCTCCGTATCTGTCGTCAAGGTTGAGTTTGGAGCAATGGAAATTTGTGAGTAGTGGAGATGTGGTGCAGAGCCTTAATGGTAACGATTTCCAGGGGACAAGCCTTGTTCTTGGAGGCGGTGGCGGATTGAGGTGCGAAATAGTAGGTTTTGTTCTTTCTGCGGGAGCTTTTGCGGATTTTATATTTTCCGAAGACAAAGACTGGCTTGGTGGTTTCGGAGGGTATGACGATAATGAATGGGATATTGAATTAATTTTCAAATTGGGAAAGGAGTTTTAAATGTTGTTTCTGATATTAGGATTATCTACAGGGTATATTTCCGTTGATAGGGATTATACCGTTCATTTAGAAATGGATGAATTGAATGAAAGAACCGGGCTTTCTCATTCTTTCAAGGACCAACAGTGGGGATGGAGCTGGTCTTTGCTTGCCGTCGAGAACAATCTGGCAGTGGGTATAAAGACGCTGAAGGGAACCGAAATAGGAGACCTGGATTCACTTTCTCTCAGTCTTTCCTTTGATACCAAGTTGATCGAACTTGGTTATGCAAATAATCTTTCCAGATTTATCTTTTACTTAAGCGCGGGTGGCGGGCTTTCTTCTTTAAATCTTAAATCCGTCAAGGAGGATGATACAATCAATTTTCCACTGTCTCTTTTAAATCCCCAGGGAAGCGTTAGCTATAAAGGCTCCTCTTATGTCCTTTCGGCGAGTACGGGTCTTTTGATGGTTGTTTCGGATTACCTGGGTGCCGGTGTTTCTGCCGGTTATGTGCACGGATTGCGAGTTCCGAAGGTAGTCGTGGAGGGAAAAGAAGAGGTGGAAGTACAAAATGCTCCGGAGATGCCTCTTCACGAGTGGTATATAAAGTTAAGTGTCGTGATGGGGGATTTTGCTAATTTGCTAAAGTAAGAGAGTTGTAAGGGAAGAAGAACCATACTCCTCATTAAAATCCCCATCTTTAATATATATATATAGTATAAATATACCTGTCAAGGTATAACAAATGGCAGCTGACCGCCTACGGCTGGCAGCATGAAAAACATTTATGTGATTCTATCTGAAATAAATTAAATATCAAAAAGTAAAAAGCAAAATGACAAATAAAAATGCAGAATTAACTCTTTCTTACAACAAAATATTTAACTAAGAAAAGCACGGATTTCCTATAGCCCCCAACACCACATTTTTTCAACAACAAATAGCACAAATTACACAAATAAATTAAGAATAATATTTTTTATTGATGTAAAAAACAACGTCTTTTTTTAATATTCGTGTTATTTGTGTAATTCGTTGTTTCTCTTTTTTTTTATTTTTGAACTTTGATTTGTAATTTTACATTTTGATATTTGATTTTTTATTTTTAGCGGCTTTGCCGCTATGCATTGACATTTGAAATCACTTGCATATTTTTAATAAAACAAGGGAATTCAATGTTTGAAGATTTAAAAACAATTCTTTCGCGAGTTGATGCAGATTATGCGGATATCCGCTATGAAATAAAAAAAGAAATTCAGATAGTTTTTAACGGTAAAGAATTGACCAATGTTACTTCTAATTCTACTGATGGTTATGTTTTACGAGTTTTAAAAAATGGAGGTTTATCGTCTGTTTCTTTTACTAAGAAAGAAGATGCCGATGATGCCATTAAAAGTGCTATTAGTAATGCTTTACTGATTGCTGAGAATAACAAAGAACCTGTAAAATTTGCCGATACTGAAATTATAAAAGATACATTTATACCAGAACTTGATGAAGACCCACGTGATATTTTACTTTCCGAAAAGCTTGAATTGCTCAGGAGATACAACGGAATTCCTTTGCGGTATGATGAAATTGTTACTACTAACATAGGTTATAGTGAAGTAATTAGAGAAAAATATTTTACCAATACGGAAGGAACTGAGATTAGAGAAGATTTGGTCATAAATGGAATAAGGGGAATGATTACTTCAAGCGATGGTAATGTAATTCAAAATATCAGAGTCGGATTTGGCGGAAGTGAGGGCTTTAGTATATTAAGGGAACAGGATGAAGAGTTTGAGCGGAAAACTTCAATAGTTCTTAAACTTTTAAAAGCAAAACCCATAGAAGGCGGAGTTTATAACGTTGTTCTTAACCCCGATCTGGCAGGTGTTTTTACTCATGAGGCTTTCGGACATTTTTCCGAGGCTGACTTAATTGAAGATAACTCTTCTATGAGAGATAAGATGAAGATTGGAGCGAAATTGGGAAATGATATAGTTAATATAATTGACAATCCTACAATACCTAATCAATTAGGTTTTTATAAATATGATGACGAAGGTGTAAAAACAAGGCCAACTCAACTTATGAAAAACGGAATTCTGGTTGGTAGATTGCATTCGAGAAGAACAGCCGCAGCTTTTGGGGAACCTCTTAGCGGTCACTGCGTTGCTGAAGATTACCGTTTTGCTCCTATAATAAGAATGGGCAATATATTCATTGAGGCAGGTTCTGTCTCTTTTGATGAGCTTATTGCCGAACTTGGAGAAGGTTTATATATTCTTTATGCTAAGGGAGGGGAGACGAGTGGCGAAAATTTTACTTTTGGAGCACAATATGGTTATCTTGTCAAAAACGGAAAGTTGGGGGAGATGATTCGAGATATCAATATTTCGGGAAATCTGTATCGTACTCTGGAGAATATATCAGCAGTCGGAAATGATCTGGAGTTATCAAAGGTAGGTGGTTGCGGGAAAGGACAGATGAATATTCGCTCAACCAACGGCGCTCCCCATATTATTATAAATAATGTTATAATCGGTGGGAAACAATGAAAGAAATGTTAAAAATTGCTTCGGGTAAAAGTGATAAAGCGGAATTGTTTTGCCTGGAAGAAAAAACCGATTTGATAATGTTTGAAAATTCAAAACTCAAAGATATAGATTCCAAAATTCAATCCGGAGTCAGTTGCAGAATACAAAAGAATGGAAAGATGGGATTTGCATATACCAAAAATCTCTATGATAGAGAAGAACTAATGCAAAATGCATTAGATTCTCTTGCGGGCGGAGTTGAGTCTTCATTTGATTTTCCTGCTACAGAAAAACTATCTGACCTTTACACTTACGATTCATCTATAGAAGATATTTCTACTGCCGATATTGTGGAGGAATGCAGAAGAGTTAATGAAATTATTTCTTCCAAGACGAAAGGTCAGATAAATATATATTCAGAACTTAATAAAAATAATTTGAGGATTATGAATAGTTGTGGTGCCGATCTTAGGGCAAAATTTTCAACGTACTTTTTTGGAGTTGAAATTCTTTATCCTGCTTCCTATTCATCAATAAAACGTATTTTAATTGATAAAAAATTTAAGAAAGCAGATGAAGAGTATTTGAATTTTATTCTAAATACGTACACCAGATCTTTACGGGAAGTAAAAATTAAGAAGGGAAAAATGAAGGTTCTGTTCTTGCCGGAAGTGGTGTATGTTTTTATGTGGAGGTTGTTGAGTGGGACAAGCGGCAGGAGTATTTACAAAAAAGAATCTCCTCTTTCGAAAAAAAAAGGGGAGAAGATATTTGATGAAAAACTAACTATCTATGATGACCCTTTTAATGATAAGATGCCGAATGCTCGAAGTTTCGACGATGAAGGTGTTCCCTGTCAGTATCTTAGAATAGTCGAGAACGGAGTGTTGGAAAATTTCTATTATGATCTTTATTATGCGGAGAAAATGAATGTAGAATCTACAGGGCATGGATTTAAAGAAGCTGTCTGGGGTGGAGACACAATCTCAATAAAACCTGTCCCTGCACTTGAACATTTATATATAAAATGTGGTGATAAAAAATTTAGTGAGCTTGTATCATTAATCGATAGGGGAGTAATAATTGCTAGTGCATTGGGTGCTCACAGCGGTAATATACCAAACGGCGATTTCTCAATTGGTGTCGCACCGGGTTTGTATGTTGAGAATGGAGAAATAGTAGGTCACATCAAAGATGCAATGATTTCAGGGAATATTTATGATACAATGAAAAATGTTGTTGCGATCGAAGATACATATCACCCGGCTTATATGGGTACATTTCCCGCAATATTATTTGACGATGTTTCTGTTACCGTATAAAATATTATAAAAATTAAGGAGGGGTAAATGAATTTTTTTAAGCTCAAAGAACATAATACTTCCGTAAAAACTGAAGGCATAGCTGGCGTTACGACATTTATGACGATGGCTTATATTATTTTTGTTCAGCCCGTTATTCTTTCGCAAGCAGGACTGGATTTCGGCGCGGTTATGATGGCAACGATAATTTCTTCTGTTATTGCTATGCTTATTATGGGTCTTTACGCCAATTATCCTATAGCACTTGCTCCGGGGATGGGAGAAAATTTCTTCTTTGCCTTTACTATTATCATTGGAATGGGAGTAGTCTGGGAAAAAGCTCTGGGAATTGTTTTTATTTCCGGTATTTTATTCGTAATATTAACGCTTTTTAAAGTTAGGGAATCGATTGTCAATACGGTTCCGGAAAGTTTAAAAAAATCAATCGCTGCCGGTATAGGGATTTTTATTACCTTTATCGGACTTCAATGGGCGGGAGTCATTGAGGATAGTCCCGGAACATTAGTTACCCTTGGTAGTCTAAATACCAATTATACACTATTATTTTTTATCGGGCTTATTATTATATTTTTCCTATACGCGAGAAAAATAAAAGGTGCAATTCTTTGGGGTATACTTATTACTGCGATTATCGGGATTCCCATGGGTATAGTTAAGTTTGGAGGAATAGTTTCCAAGCCACCTTCCTTAGCTCCTACGTTTTTCAAACTTGACATATTAGGAGCTTTTCACTGGGAGTATATTGTCCCTATTCTGGTTCTTTTCCTGCTCGATTTCTTTGATACAGTCGGAACGTTGATAGGCGTCAGCTCACATGCTAATTTGCTTGACGAAAAAGGAAATTTACCCAGGGCAGGTCGGGCTCTGATGGCTGATGCAATAGGAACAGTTGCGGGAAGTTTATTTGGAACTTCTACAGTTACAAGCTATATCGAAAGTGCAACAGGAGTAAGTGAAGGTGGAAGAACCGGTTTATCTAATGTTTTTACATCTGCCTGTTTCTTGCTGGCAATATTTTTCTATCCATTTATAAAATCAATTGGTGGAGGCTATCAGGTTGGCAGTAGTACTTTTTATCCTGTTACCGCGCCTGCGCTCGTTCTTGTCGGTGCTCTTATGATTAAAAGTGTTGCGAATATAAAATGGGATGATGTCACCGAAGCAATCCCTGCTTTTTTGGTTTTGATCGGTATTCCGTTGACCTATAATATATCTCACGGTATGGCGCTCGGCTTCGTTTCCTATCCTATCATGAAGCTTTTCTCGGGTAGGGTTAAGGAAGTTCATCCGATTATGTGGGTCCTGGCAGCTGTTTTTGCAGGAAGTCTTGTTTTATCAACAAGATACTAAAGTAGGGAATAGGATTTAGAAAAAAAATAATTGCACATGTAGGACATGTAGTCAATATAGAAATTAAAAAAAGAAAACTATAAGTTCTACATTTTCTACATGTGAAAAAATGTTGTGGGTTGGGTTTTAACTAAACAAATATACTTTTTTGTTTATTCTTTGTGCTCTTTGTGTGCTCTGTGGTTAAATTTCTTTAGTTTTCTCGATTTTCAGGTCTTCGTACAAAATTTTGTGATCTTTGGGGATAGATTTATACATTAGAAAACCAAGTTTTCTGATTTCCCAGAGTGCTGCTTTACTCGTTCGCAATTTAAGGAAATTCCTGAAGCTACGCACGTTAAGTGTCATAATCAGTTCCGTTTTGAAAGATTCGGGAAGGAGATATTTAATTAAATCATTTGAAAATTTATACTTTGATAAAAACAGTAATATGTGTTTAAGGTTCTGGGCTGTCGTTTCATAAAATTTCCCCAGAACTTCATCGGGTAATTCAGGTACGACACAATATCTTTTTACGATTTTTTTATATCCGGCGGGATTTTTTGCCTTTTCTATATCTTTATCTTTTGTTAAATCTTTTAGTGTGTATCTCGTTGAACGTACTGTATAGCTTGCAATTCTGTGACGTACGAGTTCCTGAAGAAGAGCGCGGGATACTCCTTCAATCTTGAAGGTATAACTGCAGTGTTCGAAAATCGATGTATGCCCCCATTTTATTAGATTCCGGATTAGTTTCTTATCTTTTGGGCCCATCCCGTCCGAGGTTGAACCATGCGAGGTTCTTGCTGCTGTTATACATTTTTTTATCGAGTCTGAATCTATTAACGTAACTTTCATTTTTTAATTATATATGGAATCAGGATAAATTCAAGGGAAGGAAACACAAGATTTCGCAAAATTAATACAAGATTCCCCAACCGCCCCATTTTTATTTTCATTTTTTTGCCACAAGGGCACCAAGACAAAGAGAAAGAAATAATTTATATTAACCTCGAAAAACACAAAGTTGTTTCTTTTTGCTCAATTTTCTATATGGTGATTTTTTAAATTAATGAATTATGTAAGTAAAAAAAATAATACCCTTGACATAAATCGTTTTTTTTATATAATTATCTGATATGATAACAATAATAATCGTTATTTATAAAGCTGAAAGTATATCATAAGTTAAGCAAAGTGGTAATTTTCGGATTTTTAAACTTATATATGATAAGAATATTGTATTGTCTAAAAGATTTTATTAATAGGAGGTGCAAGATGTTATAGAAGTAAGATGATATATTTGAAGAGATATGGGTATGTGGTAAAATCGCGTATCTATTTCGACTATCGCTGTTTATTTGGCATCTTTGAGGTGAATTAATTTAAGTGGGTGTATTTGTAACAAAAGGAGGCAAGATGGAAAACATAAAGTCAAATTGGATCTTAAAGTTTTTTATTGTGTTAATCTTCATGACTGTTCAGGGTTCTGCTTTTGCGTACACGGTTAATGGTCATGTTGGGTGCATAACCACCGGTGGAGTTCCCTTTGGTGCTTTGGTTAAAGTTTATGATGTCGACCCTTTGCCGGGAGGATTGTACGATGTTGATGCTACTCCAATGTCTACTGCTGTAGTAGATACTAATGGTGATTTTTCTGTAACATTTTCCTGGCCTTTTCCTGGGACAGGTTTTGAAGTTGGTGGTCCAGATTTAATCTTTCGATTCATTCAGAATATTGATGGTTCACTTACGGATATATATGAGGAAACGCCATCTACGGAAACGCATTGGAATGCAGCGGATGGCTCTACAATATCTTTTGAAGTTACCTCACCTCTTGCGATTTGCATAACCCCGGGTATTGATACAACAGATATTCCGAATAATAAACTTTTTTTATTTACAAGGGTTGGAAATTGTGAAACAGATGATATTGATTGTAAGGGAAGCGTATTAAGTAGTGAAGGTTATTACCGTCCGCGAAAAGCTCCGTATAGTTTTACCGGAAAGGATACTGACCAGCCTTTTGGACGAGTTTTATACCTTTTTGGTTGGTTCGGAAAGAAATGCAATATTGCTTATTATAAGGTTAAATACAGTACGGATAATGGAACCACATGGAATGATTTAGAAACATCTCTTCCCGATAAATGGTATGATACATCTGACCCCAATCCTCTTAATTGGCATTGGGTATCCGAATCAATGGGTCCGTTTTCGGATGGCGGTAAAGACAATCTTTACAAAGTTCCTTTCTTTGTAAGGCCTAATACGCCATGGGCATGGCTTGACCGTGTTGCTATTTTTAATACTACGATAACTACAGATGGTCTTAACCGGATAAAGATAATTGGTTATAAATGGTCTGGTGATTCCCTGATAAAAGTTACGAGTTCAGATATGCTTATAGACCCAAACTTCGGTGAAATAGTCCTTCAGATTGATAACACGGTACCATTAATCGAAATTTTGGATGTTAAATTGAATGGGGTCAGTAAATCAGTATGTCAGATTCTAGATTTTGGTACAGGTGCCGGTGATAAGATTAGTATAAACTTTCGAGTCTGGGATAATCGCGGCCACCTGAGGGATTATGTCCTGAATGCGATGTATGGACATGACTGTTATGTAAATCCGAGACCGACTTTGCCTAATAAGGCATACGATGATTATAACAGCAATGCCTCAGGTAGTCCATCATGGCAGGGAAGCATGAGTTACATTAGTGAATATAAAGGCTCTACCTATTTGACAGGTGGTGGCAGTCCTATATTAGATTGTCATTTAATGACATATGCCGGGATGCCTTTGAGTGTAATGCCAACATGTGCATATCAGTTCAGATTGGGTGTGTACAAAAGAACAACTAATGGTTACGGATTGATTTATTATGGGGAAGATACGTGGCATGTAACCATTCAAAGACCTTGAAAGGAGGTGAATTCAATGAAAATAAATCATATCCTATTGATAATTCTGTCGATATGTTTGTTTCAATTAACTTTCCCATCAACTATTTTCGCATATTCTATAATGTTACCGGATGTTCCGTGTACTCCATCTTTACCTTATTTAGCAGAAGCGGACCATTATTCTGGTCCTGCGTGTGTGCAGATGATACTGAACGCCTGCCCTAATTTGGCAAAGCGTAATTATAATAGCCAGGCTGATATATATGCTTCGATATTGTCGCATAATTCGGAACCTACTACTTGGTTTAGCGACCCCGATGGAATTGAAGGCGCTCTTGAAGATCCTGTTTTCTCTCCTTGCGGGAATTGGGTAGATTATTCGAATACAGCTAAATATACTGTTCTTGGAAAAATGCTATACTGGATGAAAACTACTAGATACTTAGCGCCGGTTTCGATAAGTGCCAATGAGCGTTGGGTGACTGTTATCGGTTATCAGACCGATATCGAACCTCCTTATTCTGATTCGGTAACCCTTCAGAATATTTTTTTCTATGACCCTCTGCCGGGAAGCTCATCGTATGGCTGGGTTAATGGAGCCGTTTGGTTGTCGGATACTATTTACTGGGGTGTTCCTCTTAGTAAAGCCGGAAGTGCCTGGAATAATAAATATATTGCCATAATTGAGCCTCCAAAAGCAAGTCCAAGAGTTGTAATACCCAAGTGGATTTTAGAGGGACCGATTTTGCCGGTAGACAAAATCAAACAATATGCTAATAAATGGTTGGAAAATGTTCGGCGAGAGAAGATAGCACAGGGTCCGTTTGAAATCCTTCGAAAAAAAATCGCCATAGATACTCCGATACTAATAAAAGCGTCCAGATACTCGTACTATCTGGTTCCATTCAAGGATAGTCGTCTTGTAGCTATATTTAATGCTTATAATGGTTCATTTGAAGAACTCCGTTATTTTGACAAGCCCCAGAAGTATGTTGTAACGCCAAAATTGATGAACAGCAGGTTAGAAAAAATACTTAAGGCACGTAAAATCAAAATAATCGAATCATCAACGCCGGAGCTCCGATTTTATTCGGAACAAGCACCTCTCGGTAGATTCTCTCCTGTATGGGAGGTTCAGGCAGCAGTAAAGGATCCAAAAGGAAAGAATATCAAACTTCCAATAATTATGAATATTAATGGAGAGATTATAAGGGGTTTGTAGAGTAAAAAGATATATTGATTTAGATAGAGAGGGTGTGTTGCCATAGAATAAAATCTGGTAACACGCCCTTTATTTTTAATTTTTTTTAAAATACTTATAAATAGAGAAAGATTTTGTCGCAGCCCTAATAGTAAGTGGAAAAATGCTAACAATTTTTAATTTTAAACCGGGAAACATTGACAAAGGTATTTGAGCAAGGTATTCTTGTAAAATGAATTATAATATCGATTATGATAATATTTCAGAAAATTATTCAATATATAGAAACGCAAGCTCAACGGTTGTTAATCACATTTTAGAAAAAATAAAAAATAAAAATATCAAGCGAATTCTGGAAATAGGATGCGGTACGGCCGATTATTTGTATGCGTTAACGCAGCAGTTAAAATGTGATTCTTATGGATTTGATAATTCTGAGAATATGATAAGTGAGGCAAATATAAAAAATCCGGGTTTAAATTTAAGTATTAATGATATAAATAATGTCTTTGATTACACTGATATTTTTTTCGATTTAGCCTATTCCGTTGATGTAATTCATTATGTAAAGGATTTAAATCATTATTTTAAGGAATGTAGCCGGATTTTAAATAAAGATGGTGTTATATTTACAATAACGGATTCAGAAGAAGATTTAGAAAATAGAACAATAACGCAGTATTTTCCCGAATCGTTAGAAATCGAGAAGAAAAGATATCCGGGCACTTATAAAATAGTAAAAAACATGAAAGATAATAGGTTTAAAGGGATTGAGATAACTCATTCGGAAAAAGAGTATAAAATGGATGAAAAAACCTTTCAAAAGTTTAAAAATAAAGCTTTTTCTTCATTACGTCTTATAGGTGATGAAAGTTTTGAGAATGGGATTGAGAAGATAGAAGAAGATATGAAGAAGAATAAATGCCTTATCAAAGAGTTATATACATATATCTGGGGAGTTAAATAGTTTTTCGGGATTTAGTAAAAAAAGCTTTCTTTATTTGTGCTATTCGTGTGATTTGTTGTTTCTGATTTTGGGTTGCGGGTTGAGTTTAAACAAACAAAAATAATTTAGTGTATTTTGTGTGTTTCGTGGTTAAATAAATTGTTTTTTTCTGTGTTCCTCTGTGTTCTCTGTGGTAAGAAAGGGGAATTGGGGGGGGATTCCATCTTGACAGTAAATGTAATTACACGTATCTTGCTTAATAATGTGGAATTTTAAAAATTGTGCGTTAATTGTAGCTCATCCTGATGACGAAACCCTATGGGCTGGAGGTACTGTTCTTGTCAATTCCGGGTCAAACTGGGAAATAATCTCTATGTGTAGAAAAAGCGATGCAGATAGAAATCCAAAATTCTTCAGAGCTCTTAAAGAGCTTAATGCTGTCGGAGATATCGGAGACCTTGATGACGGAGTCGAACAAATACCTCTTGAAATTCAATCAGTTGAAGAAGTAATTTTAAAATTACTCAAAAAAAACGAATATGATCTCATTATTACACATAGTATTAGAGGCGAATATATAAGACATAAAAGGCATGAAGAGACCGGTAATGCGGTATTATCTTTATCGGAAGACGAAAAATTGGTTACTCGGGAATTGTGGATGTTTGCGTATGAAGATGGTGAAGGAAAATATTACCCTCGGCCGATAGATGATGCGGATATGGTTATACCACTTCCGGAAAAAATATGGAATAAAAAATTTAAAATTATTAAGGATATATATGGTTTTCCCTCGGATGGCTGGGAAGCGAAAACCAACCCTAAAACGGAAGCTTTCTGGCGTTTTAAGTCGGCAAATGAGGTTAGAGAGAAACTTATATCCAGGAGCGAGAAGTTATGAAAGTACTTGTAATGTTTGATTACCCCGCATCTCCCGGCGGGCTTGCCACACAGGGTGCCCTTTTATACAGAGGTTTGACCGAGATGGGGATTGAAGCTTATCCTGTAAATTACGAATCTTACCAGGAGAAAGAATGGTATTACCACTGGTTTAAGCCCGACGTAGTTGTTGGAGTAGGGTATTGGGGACATACCCCCCAGCTTATACTGCACCCGCAGAGATTTGGATGCCTTGCTATTCCGTGGCTGGTTGCGGACGGATACGTCGGAAGTTATAGGGAGATTCTTGATGCGTTGCCTCTTATTTTGGTTACTTCCAAGTGGGTTAAAAGGATTTACAAAAGAGACGGTTTGAGTGGTGAAAACATTACCGTTCTCCCGGTTGGCTGCGATACCGGTTCTTTTATTCCGAGAGAGAAAAAAGACCCTAAAATTGTTGCAATTCGTGAATCTCTCGGAGTAACGCCTGAAGAGTTAATGATTTTGACTGTTGGTGGGGATGCGACTTCTAAAGGTGCTCAGGAAGTTATGCAGGCTTTAGCAATTAATGAACCGAAAGCCCCTCCCTGGAAATATGTATGCAAAGTCTGGCCCCAACCCCGTACGGAAACCCAGAACCTTGTAGATATGCAGCTTGCAGCGCAACTTGGTATTTCTAAAAAAGTTGTTTACGCTTCTAATGTGATTTCGAGAAATTTTATGCCCTATCTTCTGGCGGCTTGTGATATATATGCAGCTCCTTCCCGGTTAGAAGGGTTTGGAATGACTCAGATAGAAGCAGCGTCTTGCGGTAAGCCGGTTATCGGTATTAAAGCGATGGGAATGCTGGATACAATGGTGCACGGCGAAAATGCTTTTCTTGCCAGTGTTGCACAAGAGATTAGGATTAAAGAAATGTATCTTGGAGATTACCCGGAAGATAAGCAGGCTCAAAGAGTTATTTTTAAAAGACCAAGAGCAGTTGATTTTAGAGCGAGTGTACATGATATTGCAAATTATATGATGGATTTAATGGAAAGTGAAGAGTTAAGAAGAAAAATGGGTGAAGCAGGAAGAAAAAGAGCAATTGAGCATTTTGATTACAAGGTTGTAACGAGAAAGTTTTTGAAAATTGTTAAAGATAAGCTTGGAATTTGCTAACGCGGCGAAGCCGCTAAAGTGTAAAAATTAAATATCAAAATGGAAAATGACAGATTAAAAATCAAAAATGAATTAAAAATAGAACCAACGAATCACACAAATAACACGAATATTGACAAAGCAGCTTTTCTTTTCTATGTTAATAAAAACGGTTGTTCTAATTTATTTGTGAAATTTGTGCAATTTGTCGTTAAAAAATGGTTTGCTTTGGGTGGGGATTTAAAGATAATTTTGCATTTTTATTTGTCATTTTGCTTTTTTATTTTTGATATTTTATTTACCGTGAAAAGGTAGTAAAATTAAATGAGGTATGTTTTTTGCATAAAAAATTGATTGTATAATATGGGTGATTATAATAAAGAACTGGTTGAAGAAGCAAAAAATGTAGCAATAGAAGTTTTGTTGAGAAATTCCAAAGGACCATTTAAAGGATTGCCCAGAACGGCAAGCTGGGGGTATCCGGAACCATATACGCGGGACTTAATGATATCTTCTTTAGGTATTCTTGTCTTGGGTAATAAAAGATTAATTAGTGTTTTGCGAAAGGTTCTGAAAAGACTTGCAGCAAATCAAACCAGACTTGGACACATACCTTCTCTTGTTAATGACCCGGAGGATAGAGGTGCAAGTGACAGCACACCTTTATTTTTAATGACAACTGCAATTTTCCGGAAAGTTACCGGCGAAAAGGATTTTCTTGCCGATGCCGTAGAAAAGGCAATGAAATGGATTGAATATCAGAGTCCCGGTGATAGAGTAATCGTTGCACAATTACCTACGAGTGATTGGAGAGACGAGTTATGGGTTCTCGGTTACGGACTTTTTGTAAACACAATCGTTTATAGTTATTTAAAACTTCTTGGCAATCACAAAAGAGCCGAAATATTGAAATCCCTGATGGAAAAATTTACGATAAAAGGACCTAGAAAGAAAGGTAGAGTTCAGGAAGGTTTAACTTTACGTCAAAAACCATATTACGCGCTCTGGTCCTATAAGATATTCATGAGCGAAAGATTTGACCTTCTGGGCAATAGTATGGCAATTATTACGGGCATTTTTTCTCGGAAAAGAGCCAACGAAGTTATTTCCTGGGTTGAAAAAGAGATTAAATCCTTACAAAGGAAAAGTCTTTTAGTGGGTGAATTGCCTCCGAATTTTTTCCCTTTTGTATATCCTGATAATCCTGACTGGATGCCGAGATATGCAGTATATAACAAACCGGGAGAATATCATAACGGCGGAATCTGGCCTTTCGTGTGCGGTTTCTACATAGCCGCTCTGGTTACTGTAGGTAAATACGAGCTTGCGGAGCGGAAACTTATGGCTTTGACCGAATTGGTAAAAATATCGCGAAGAAAAAAACTAAAATTCGGTTTCAACGAGTGGATAAAAGCTCAAGACGGTCAGCCAATGGGGGAGGATTGGCAGAGCTGGTCTGCTGCAATGTACCTTTATGCAGCAAGCTGTGTCGAGAATCGAAAAACACCTTTTTTTGAGGAAATGAGGAATCCGCATTCCCAATAAATTATAGTAGCTTTACGTTAAACTCAGGTACAAAATATATCAACAAACATAGTTACAATAAGTTGTCTCGATTCAATTGCAATGGTTTAAATGGCAGCTTACGAATGACTTAATTGTATATAATTGAACTGATTTTATAATGAATTTTTTGGTTGATATCTAATATTTGATACCAGGGCCTATTCGGTATCTTTGATAATCGCTGAGCTTTTACCCTTATGAAATTCAATATCGATTGAATCTTTTTTCTTGAGTTCGGAGGAATCTTTAATAATTTTTTTGCCTTTTCTTGTTATCGAGTAACCGCGTCCAAGAGTTTTTTTGTAAGAAGTTGCGTGAATAATTTTTTCAAACCCCTTAATTTTTTCTTGATTTTTACTTATTTTTGTTCTGATTTCTTTAATCAGTTTATCGTAGAGATGGTCGAGTTGTTGTTCCTTTAATTCGAAAATTGATAGTGGACGTCTGATGGCATAACTTTTTTCTATTGCTTTCAAGCGAAGTAAGTAGTTTTTAATCTTTTGTGAGGTGGATTTTATCATTTTATATCTAATGCTTTCTAATAGGTTATTTATTTCGTTTATATCCGGTACGGCAAGTTCTCCTGCTTCTGTGGGTGTTGCAGCTCGCTTATCTGCTACAAAATCGGCAATAGAGAAGTCTCTTTCGTGTCCAATGGCGGAAATAATCGGTATTTCGCACTTGAATATTGCTTCTGCTACTCCTTCGTCGTTAAAAGCCCATAAATCTTCGATAGAGCCGCCGCCCCTTGTTAATATTAAAATATCTATCTTTCCGAATGATTCAAATTCTTCAATTGCGTTTCTTATATCAGCGGGAGCCTCATTTCCCTGCACTATTGTTGGTCGAACTATGATTTTTATTCCGGGAAAACGTTTTTTTATTATTTTAAGTACATCGCGAACGGCAGCTCCTTCTCCCGAGGTGATAATGCCTATTTTTTCAGGAAAATAGGGGATAGGCTTTTTATTCTTTTCGTCAAAAAAGCCCTTTCTTTCTAATTTTTCTTTGATTTCTTGAAATTTTAAGTAAAATTGCCCTAGCTCTCCAGGTAAGACTTTTTCTCCGATTATTTGATACTGGCTTGCACCTTCCCAGATATCTATTCTTCCGTATATCTGGAATATTCTACCTTCCTGTAGTTTAAATTCCAGTTTACCGGCTTCTCTTCTGAATATTACACCTCTAATAACCGCATTTTCGTCTTTCATCGTGAAGTAAATATGACCAGATTTATGATATGTCAGGTTACTGATTTCGCCTTGAACCCAGACCCATCCGATATTGGATATTTGTTTTCTTATTGCAGAGGTTATCTCACTAACCGAATAAATAAGCATATCCGCTTTCTGCTAAACCCAACCTCACAACCCATTTTTTAACATGTAGAAAATGTAGAACCTGTAGTTTTTTGTTTTTAATTCTATATGGACTACATGACCTACATGTGCAAATTTTTTTGTTTTTTTCTGCGGTCAGCCGTAAGCGGTAAGCCGAGAGCGATGCTAAGATTGCAAGGTTTGACTTCATTTCTTTCACAGTTTATACAAATTCGACAACAGCATTGCAGTTGTAATACTCCCTACGCCGCCGGGGACCGGTGTTATTGCCATAACCTTTTTTTCGACAGACTCAAAATGTACATCACCGACCATTTTACCGTTTTTTTCATTTGTTCCCACATCTATTACTATTGCTCCTTCTTTTACAAACTCATGGGTTACTAATTCCGCCTGTCCTATGGCAACGATTAAAATATCAGCTTTTTTAGAAATATTTTTTATTCCTTTTGTTCTGGAATGGCATACCGTGACCGTTGCGTTTCCGAGTGGAGCTTTCCTAAGTAAGAGGTTGGCAAGGGGTTTTCCCACCACATTACTTCTTCCGATTATAACTATTTCTTTTTCTGCAGGGTCTATATTGTAGTATTTCATTAATTCCAGTACCGCTCCGGGAGTGGAAGGAATTATAGTCGGATTACCCATCAATAATTTTCCTAGATTGTAAGGATGCATGCCTTCAACGTCCAGGTCCTTACCTATTATTTCAATTAAATCGTTAATTTTTATATTTTTAGGTAGAGGTTCCATTATCAGTATTCCGTCAACTTTTTTCGATTCTGCCATTGCCTTAAGGGATTTTTTTATTTTTTCTTCGCTGGTGCCTTTTTCCAATTCCAGTGTTTCAACAGATATTCCTATTTTATCAGCGGTTTTAGTAATACTTCTGATGAAATAGGTACTCCCGGGGTTATAGCCAATTCTTAACACGCCGAGTTTTCTTTTGGGTTTTTGTTTGGTTAAATTTTCCAGTATGCTTTCTGCTACTGCTTTCCCTTTAAGAATTTTCTCCAATTTGTATCCTCCTTATAGATTTAGCTCTGCCCGTGTTATCTTCAATTTCTATTTCTACAGCATTCATCCGAACATCTTCTTTTGCAAGTTTGAATGATTCGTCTTTATTTCCCATGAATTTTTGTATTATAGGTTCTGATTGCATTCCAATTACGGAATCAAAAGCTCCGGTCATTCCGACATCTGTAATGTAAGCAGTGCCACCTGGTGAGATTATTTCGTCTGCTGTCTGGACATGGGTGTGGGTGCCGATAAGTGCCGATATTCGACCATCCATAAAGTACCTCATTGCAATTTTTTCTGCGGTAGTTTCGGCATGCATATCGACTATTATTATTGGTGTAATATCAAGTAATTTTTCGACACATTCTTTTAATGTTTCGAAAGGGCTTTTTGTTTTTGGCTCTTTTGGCATAAAGGTTTGCCCCTGTACGTTGATAACGGCAACTTTTTTACCTTCTATCTCTATTATTGTAAAACCTTTACCCGGAAAAGATTCTTCATAGTTTAAAGGTCTAATTACATACTCAAGTTTAAGAACTTCCTCAAGTTCTTCTTTTCTGTCAAAAATATGGTTTCCGGTGGTTATGACGTCACAGCCGTACCTCTTCAATTTTAACGCACTTTTCTGAGTTATACCGAAGCCCCCGGCTGCATTCTCTCCGTTCACACAGATTAAATCATATTTGTTGTCTTTTTTGTAATCCGGTACAAATTTTGAAAGAATTCTAAGTCCCGGTTTGCCTACGACATCACCTATAAAGAGT
This sequence comes from uncultured bacterium, assembly GCA_964523975.1. GTDB lineage: Bacteria > Hydrothermota > UBA3072 > UBA3072 > UBA3072 > JAFGHJ01. The sequence continues at coordinate 28,206 of CAZGBM010000013.1, forward strand.
GTTTTCAATATTTACTCCTTTATAGTTAAAAAAGCAGTTTATTTTTAATTACTGTGCGTGTTCTACAGCTCGAGTTTCCCTGATAACGGTTACTTTTATTTCTCCGGGATAGCTTAAATTTTCTTCTATTTTTTTAGCTACTTTTGTAGCCAGTTCCCTGGTTCCGTTATCGGTGATGGTATCGGGCTGAACGATGACTCTGACTTCTCTTCCTGCCTGTATGGAGTAAACCTTTTTTATTCCGGTAAAAGATGAAGCTATTTTTTCCAGTTCTTCGACTCTTCTGATGTATGCTTCCAGGGTTTCTTTTCTTGCTCCAGGTCGTGCTCCTGAAATAGCATCTGCCGCTTGCAGAAGAACTGCAAATGGAGTTTCAGGTTCTATCTCTTCATGGTGAGCTGCAATTGCGTTTATAATTATGGGAGACTCACCGTATTTTCTTGCTGCTGTGGCTCCGATTTCAGCATGGCTTCCCGAGTAATCTTGACTCATGCCTTTGCCAATGTCGTGCAGTATTCCGGCTCTTTTTGCCGTTTCGATATCAAGGCCCAGTTCTCCGGCCATTAGTCCCATCAGATAAGAGACTTCTTTTGAATGCTGGAGTACGTTTTGTCCGTAACTTGATCTGAACTTAAGTTTTCCTACCATTTTTACCAGTTCATCATTTATTTTCGATAGACCGAGTTCAAAAATTGTGTTTTCTCCTGTTTCCGATATTCTATCTTCAAGTTCTTTTTTTGTTTTTTCTACGATTTCTTCTATTCTGGCAGGATGTATACGCCCGTCTTTGACAAGTTTTTCCAGTGAAGTTTTGGCAATTTCTCGTTTTATCGGATCGAAACATGATAAAGTTACAGCTTCCGGTGTATCGTCTATTATGATTTCGATCCCTGTTGCCTTTTCAAAGGCTCTGATGTTTCTGCCTTCTCTTCCTATTATTCTCCCTTTCATGCTTTCTGAAGGAAGAGATACTGTAGAAACGGTAGACTCGGAGACATTGTCTGTTGCACAACGCTGAATAGCTTCGGTTATAATTTTCTGAGCACTTTTATTCGCTCTCTTTTTTGCTTCACTTATGATTTCATTTTCTATCTGGATTGATTTATTTTCTGATTCTTTTTTGGCTTCTTCCAATATGATTTTCTTTGCGTCGTCTCTGGTCATTCTGGATACAGTTTCCAATCTTTTATTTGTTATTTCAACCAGGTCGGTATATTTCTTTCGTTTTATCATTACTTCTTCTTTTTGTTCTTGAACTTCTTTTTCTCTTGACATTAAGTTCTTTTCTTTCTGGGAAAGGAAATTCTTAGTTTTTTTCTGCTCTTCGTCTTTTCTTTCTAATTCTTTCTCCCATCTATCCAGATGGCTTTTTTGAGCCCGGGTCTCCTCGATGAATTCTTTCATTTGAGTTTTTTTATGCTGTTCTAATTTTTCACGTGTCTTTTCTTCTATTTCTTTGCTCTTTGCCTGTGCGTTTCTCAGTATTTTCTCAGCTTTAGTCTCCGCTGTCTGTATTTTTTTGTCAGTTTTTATTTTCTGTAAAAAGTAGCCCGCAAACAGTAATATAGTCGATATTACCGCGTATAACACAATTGTTATTATCGAATTCATTTGATACCTCTCTTTATATTTTTTCGAGAGGCAGCGGAAAAGAAGTATTATTCTAAATTTATATGTTCTTTTAGTTTTTCGATCTCATGTGCAAGTGCAAAGTATTTTTCTGCGATATTCAAAGCTGTCAATATTGCTATGGTATTTTCAGAGGAATACGGTTCTTCTTCTTTTATTTTTTTCCCTAACTCATCTACAAACATTGCAATTTTAATAGCTTCCTCTGAGTTTTTATCAGTTATGAAAGAATATTTATTTCCTAAGATTTTTACTTCTACTTCTTTTCCCACTTAAAGCCTCTTTTTCAGTTCTTCTTCTATTTTGTTTATCAGTTTTACTGCTTCTTTTTTCTTTTCTTTTTCTTCTTTCAAATCTTTACTTAGTTTTGCATTTTCTTGTTTCAGATCTTTTAATGTCTTTATGCAATTTTTTACTATCTTCGATAAGTAGTCGGAATCCAAATTGTTCATTCTCTTAAAGTAGCTCCTATACTTTCAAGTTTTTTTGTGATTAGTTTTATGTCGTCTTTTATTTCATCATCTGTAAGCGTTTTCTCCGGGTTGTAGAACTCTAAGCGAATTGTCAAAGACTTTTTGTCTTTTCCGATTTTTTCAGCGCTATACACATCTATAAGTCTAATGCGCGTTTTTTGCTTGGTAGAATGATCTAACATACTTTTAATTTCTTCAAAAGGTGTACTTTTTTTGATTATTATTGAAATATCTCTTTTTAGAGGCGGAAATACACTTGTTTTTGTAAAGTGCTCCTCTTTTCTCGCGTTTAAGAGGTTTTTCAGATTGAATTCAAAACCGTAAACGTTATCTTTGCAAACTTCTTGAACGATGAGACCAAAAGCTCCGCGGACTTTTCCGCCGGCTTTTACACTTAAAGCTCTATCTTTTATGAAATGAGGGTTCGTGCAATTTTCGAATGAATAATCTAAGATTTTGATTTCTTCAAGCAAAGCTTCAACTACACCTTTTATGTCGTAGAAATCAACTTCACGGTCATTCTCGTACCAATTTTTCGATATGTTTCCCGCAATAACACCTCCTACATTTTCTTCCTCTTCGTTTGCTTTGGTGAATACTCTTCCAACTTCGAAGATCTGGATGAATTCTTCACCCCGGTTAAGATTCCTTTTCGCGTTTTCAAGAAGACCCGGGATCAAAGTATTCCGAAGGATGTTTTTATCACTCCACATAGGATTTTCGATAAAAATGGCTTCCGTTTTTTCCGGTGAAGCCCAGTGTGGTTCTATGAAAGGAATATTGATAGCTTCCCAGAAACCAAGTCGGGCAATTATCTTCTTGATTTCGATGATTTCTTTATTCTCTATCCAGATAGTTCTGGAATTCGAATAATTAAATCTGAAAGGGATATTGTCATAACCGACAAATCTGCCTATTTCTTCAATCAAATCTTCTTCAATTTTGATATCGTTCCTATGGGAAGGGACCGAAACTTCTATTTTATCTCCCGTTTCACTGCTTATTTGGAAGCCCAAATTTTTCAATATGCTTAAGCTTTTTTTCTTTTCAACGTTCATACCAAGAAGGTCGTTTGTTTTGCCGCAGGATAATTGGACTTTTTTCCATATAATGGGATTCGGGTTTGTATCTACGATTTTACCCATTATTTTACCACCAGTATATTTCTCGAAAAGCTGTATGGCATAATAAGCAGCATATCCGACCAAATATATATCCGCAGTGCGCTCAAAGCGATAGGAGGATTCAGTGGAGATTTTCAATTTTCTTGCTGTTCCTCTTATAAGTGAAGGTTTGAAAAAAGCTGATTCAAGTGCTATTCTTTTTGTATCTTCGCTTATTCCTGATTTTAGACCTCCCATTATTCCCGCAAGAGCAATTGGGCCGTTCTTGTCCGATATAATCAGGTCTTCTTTTGAAAGTTTTTTCTCTTCTTCTTCCAGAGTTACGATTTTTTCTTCATTTTTCGCCCTTCTGACGGTAATTCCTTCTTCAATTTTGTCGAAATCGAATGCATGAAGAGGTTGACCCGTTTCCAGCAAAACATAGTTGGTTATGTCTATAATATTGTTTAAGGAACGAATACCGCATTTTTCCAATCTTTTGGTTATGAAAGAAGGCGAATTCGCAATTTTGATATTGCTTAAAGGGCTTAAAATGTATCTTGAGCAATCTTCTTCGGACTGGATTGTTACGTTTATTTTCTTCTCTAAATTAACTTCAGGGAATTTATATTCGATACGTTTTTTCAGCTGTTTCCCTGTTTTTGCCGCTATTTCTCTGGAAATACCAATCACGCTGAGTAAGTCTCCTCTGTTCGGAGTTACGTCGATTTTAAAAATCGTGTCTCCGGGAACCTTCTCGACTTCTTCTACTTGTATTCCTATACTGTCCAGCAGTTCCACAAGTTTCTGGGGTTCCATTTTGATGTCAACCCATTCTAAAATCCAGTTATAGTTTACTATCATCGAATTGCCTCAAGAACTGAAGTTCGTTTTGAAAAAATAGTCTAATATCGTCAATATCATATTTGGTCATGGCGATTCTATCTATGCCCATTCCGAAGGCAAAGCCGTTGAACTCTCCGTATCCAAGTGCATTCAGAATATTTGGATGTACCATCCCTGCTCCTATTGTTTCTATTTTTCCTTTTTTCTTGCAAACGGAGCAACCCTTTCCTTTGCAGAATGGGCACTGTATCCACATTTCGGCTGACGGTTCGGTGAAAGGAAAGTAACTGGGGAAGAATTCTGTTTTGACATTTTTTCCGAATATCTTTTTCGCCAGTAAAGCCAGAGTTCCGAAAAGATCAGCCATCGATATATTTTTGTCTATCCACAGGCCTTCTATCTGCATAAAAGTGGGGGAGTGGATCGGGTCAAAGGTATCCACTCTGTAACATCTTCCGGGCGAAATTATTCTAAGCGGAGGGGAATATTTTTCCAGGGTTCTAATTTGTACCGGAGAAGTGTGTGTGCGCAGGAGTCTCCCGTCATTCAGATAAAATGTATCGTGCATATCTCTTGCAGGGTGATCTTTTGGAGTGTTTAGAGCCGTGAAATTATAGTATTCAGTCTCGATTTCCGGACCGGTTACTACAGAAAAACCCATCTGTATAAATATTTCCTCGATTTCCTCTGAAAGTATCGAAAGAGGATGCAAACCTCCCATTCTGGGTTTCCTGCCGGGCAGAGAAAGGTCCAGCCACGGAAGAGACTTCTTTCGTTTTATTGATTCCTTTTTTTCTCTGATTAATGTCATAAGCTCTTTTTTCAATTTATTGGCAAATTTCCCGGCTTCCGGTCTCTCTTCTGCAGGTAGATTACCTATTGAATGCAGTACTTTTGTAAGGCTTCCCTTTTTTCCAAGGTGCTTAATTCTGATTGATTCGACCTCATCAACTGTTATAGCTTTTTGAATTTCAAGTCTTGTTTCTCTACCTAACGATTCAAGATCCATTCAAGCTCTCTTTTGCTGTTTTTGCGATTTTTGAGAAAGTTTCAGGTTCCCGGACGGCAATATCCGCAAGAACTTTTCGATTCAGTTTGATTTTAGCCAGATCTAACCCGTGTATCAGTTTACTGTATGAAATGCCGTTCAGACGAGCGGCAGCATTTATTCGGGTAATCCAGAGTCCTCTGAAATCTCTCTTTTTTCTCTTTCTATCATTGTAAGCATGAAGAAGAGCTTTCATTACGGCTTCTTTTGCTATTCGGTAGGAGTTTTTTCTTTTGTTGAAAAAGCCTGTTGCCTGTTTTAGTAATCTTTTTCTTCGTTTTATTCTTTGTATTACACTTTTCTGCCTAGACATTTAAATCCTCCTTAATGCAGAAGTTGCTTCATCAATCTTGAATCTGCTTTTGATAAAGCACTGTCTTTATTCTGGCGTCGTCGGTGCTTCTTTGAATGTTTTGATTGCAGGTGACTTTTGCCAGCCTTTTTAAATGCTATTTTACCTTTCTTCGATTTCCTGAATCTCTTTTTGACTGATCCTTTGGTTTTCAGTTTGGGCATAGCTTCCTCCTATTGGCATAAGTTGAAATTGTACTCTATGGTTTATTGGTTTAAATGCTCCCTGTAGTTTAGAAATATCTTCGGTGTCTTTTATGATTCTCTTTGCGAGATCTTCTGCCAGCTCAGGATGAACTTTTTCTCTTCCTCTCATCCAGATTTGAATTCGGACTGGATTATGTTCACTAAGGAATCTCTTAATATGTCTGAGTTTGGTTTCATAATCGTGAGCTTCAATTTTGGGATAAAATTTCATTTCTTTTAGAGTGTGCTTTTGACGCTGACGTTCTTTTTTGTGTTTTTTATTTTCTCTGTAAAGATACTTGCCGTAATCCATAAATTTGCAAACCGGGGGTCTGGCATCGGGTGCGACAAGAACCAGGTCGAATCCGCTGGCGTTTGCTTCTTTAATTGCTTCTTTTGTATCTTTAATTCCTTTATTGTTTCCATCATTATCAATAAGCATTACACTCTTTGCTTGGATTTCATAATTAATGTACCTTTTATTGTCTGTTGAAATAACTTACCTCCTCTGTTTTATTTCTGTTTTGATTCTGGACAAAATATCTTCTATTTTAAAACTTCCGATATCGCCTTCCCTGTGGTTTCTAACAGATACTGTTTTAGATTTGGTTTCTTTTTTACCTATTATAAACATATAGGGAATTTTTTTGATTTCGGCGTCGCGAATTTTTCTGGATAATTTTTCATTTCGCCCGTCTAATTCTGCTCTTATGTCGTTGTCTTTTAATTCCTTAAGAATTTTTTCCGAAAAATTAATTTGCTCGTCTGTAATAGGTAGTAGTATTATCTGAGTGGGAGCGAGCCAGGTTGGGAAATTTCCGTTGTAGTGCTCGATTAAGCCTCCTACAAACCGCTCAAACGAACCGAAAAGAGCTCTATGTATCATGTATACCATGTGTTCGTTACCATCTTCACCTATATAAGTTGCTTCAAATCTACGCGGAAGGTTGAAATCAAACTGGATAGTAGGTCCTTGCCAGCTTCTTCCGATGGCATCTTTGGTTTTTATATCGATTTTAGGACCGTAGAATACAGCCTCACCTTCTTCTCTTTTGTATTTGATACCCCTCTCTTTAAGTGTTGAAACTAAGGCTGATTCTGCATTTTCCCATTCTTTATCGCTCCCGGCGTATTTTTCTTTGTGTTTGGGGTCGCGGACTGAAAGATGTATTTCAAAATCTTCATAACCAAAGGTTTTTATTACTTCAATAGCGAAGTCGAAAACCTTCCCGATTTCCTCCTCAACCTGATCTTCTCTGCAAAAAATATGCGCATCATCCTGGGTGAATCCCCGAACTCTTAACATTCCGTGGAGGACTCCCGAGCGTTCATATCTGTAGACGGTTCCGAGTTCCGCGAACCTTATCGGAAGGTCTCGATAACTTCTCTGTTGTTTTTTAAAAATTAGGATGTGATATGGGCAATTCATGGGTTTTACTACATATTCTTCGTTGTCTCTTTTGAAAGTATACATATTTTCCAGATAATAATCAAAATGCCCGGATATTTTCCAGAGGTCAGCTTTTGCTATATGAGGAGTTCTGACTATTTTGTAGTCTCGTTTTAAGTGTTCTTTTTTCCAATAAGTTTCCATCTCTTCACGTATGATTGCTCCGTTGGGATGCCATAGTACGAGACCGGCTCCGATTTCTTCATAAATATTGAATAAATCTAATTGCTTTCCAAGTTTCCTGTGGTCTCTTTCTTTTGCTTCTTTGTATCTTCTTATATAATCTTTTAGCGTATCTTTATCAGGATAAGATATGCCGTAAATGCGCTGCAGACTTTCTCGGTGTTCATCTCCCCTCCAGTAAGAGGAGGAGACCGATATTAATTCAAAAGCTTTAACTTTTCCGGTTGAATATAAATGAGGACCCCTGCATAAGTCTGTAAAATCACCTTGAGAATAAATGGAAACGAAATCACCTTCGATTGCATCTATAAGTTCAAGTTTGAATTTATTATCCGAAAAGAGCTTTTTTGCTTCTTTTTTATTTATTTCTCTATATTCTATTGGGAAATCACTTTTAATTATTTTTTTCATTTCTTTTGATATTTCTTTCAAGTCTTCTTCAGAAAACGGCGTTTCTTTTTCCATGTCGTAGTAAAAACCTTCTTCGATTGCAGGACCAATTGCTAAGTTCACATTATATAATCGCTTAACTGCCTGAGCCATTATGTGCGAAGTCGTATGCCAATAAGCGGAGTATGCCCTTGGATCATTATAAGGAACCAGCTGGAATTCGCCTCCTTCATTTATTGGAGTATGAAAGTCTATGAAATTTTCATCTTTCATAACTCCCGCAAACTTATTAAAAATAGAGGGATTCTTGGCCTTTAATGACTTCTTTAAAGCTATACCTTTTTCTACTTCTAACGAAGAAGACTCTTTATCTATATAAAGCTTTATGTTTACTTTTATCATTTATATAATATATATAAAGAATTCAATCTTTTTCTTTTTATTTTCTTTTAAACCTGGGCGATAGTGGAATTGAACCACTGGCCTTTTGCATGTCACGCAAACGCTCTAACCCCTGAGCTAATCGCCCTTATTTTGTATATAATAATAATGATAAGAGATATTGTCAAGCTTTTTTGAAAATTTTTGAGGAAAAATAAGCTATGGAATTACAAAGTCTTACATGAGATTGTTTAATCTTATACTTAAATTTGTTTATTTTTTACTATTTAACAATTTTCCCATTTTACCATTTGACTTTTTTGAATTACTATTGACAAAACTAAGTGAAAAGGTAATATACACTTTAGGTAAGGAGAGTTTGATGTTATTTGAGATTCTTAAGTCTAAAATCCATATGGCAAAAGTAACTGATGCCAATAAAGAATACGATGGCTCTATAACAATTGATGAAAATATTGCCCGCAAAGCTGATATTTTGCCCTATGAGAGAGTTCTTGTGAGTGATATAGAGAACGGTAATCGTTTTGAGACTTATGTTATTTATGGTAAAGAAGGAGAAATTTGCGTTAATGGGGCTGCAGCTAATCTTGTTATGGTAGGGGATAGTCTGATAATTATGTCTTTTGTACAAACTGAGGATAGAAACTTGCCACCAAAAATAATTAAAGTTGATGAGGATAATAAAATTATAGCTTAGTGAATAGTAGTATTTTTCCTGACTGGATAAAGAAAAATCTCCCAAGAAAAAAGAAAGCAGAATATTTTAAATATCTATTTCAATCGAAAAAAATACATACTGTTTGCCAGGAAGCAAAATGTCCCAATATAGGTGAGTGTTTTTCAAAAAAAACAGCCACTTTTCTTATAATGGGTAATATTTGTACGAGGAATTGCGGCTTTTGTTCTATCGAAAAGGGGATTCCCGGACCTCTTGATAAGTCTGAACCATTTCGAATTGCCAGACAAATAAAAGAAATGAAGCTGAAATATGCTGTACTAACGTCTCCGAGCCGTGATGATGTAAAAGACGGAGGAGCCGGATTTTTTGTTAGGAGTGTTAAAGAAATAAAAAAAAGAAATCCGGATACAAAAGTAGAAGTTTTAATACCGGATTTTAAGGGAGATATAGATTCTTTGAAAATGGTTATTAATTCAGGAATTGATGTTCTTAACCACAATTTGGAAACGGTTCCAAGGCTATACCGGAAGGTTCGCCCTGAAGCCGATTATGCACAATCGCTTGAAATTTTAAAAGAAGCTTCCCTTATTTGTTCTCAACTTCCTGTAAAAAGTGGTTTTATGGTAGGATTGGGCGAGAAAAAGAAAGAGGTTGTAGAATTGTTAAAAGATTTAAAGTCTGCCGGATGTAACATTGTTACTATAGGACAGTATTTAAGACCGACTTTGAGGCAAGTACCGGTTGAAAAATATATTCATCCCGATGAATTTAAGGAAATGGAAGAAATGGCTTACGAGATTGGTTTTGATTATGTTGCTTCAGGACCGCTTGTCAGAAGTTCATACAGGGCAGAAGAAGTATTCTATGATATTTCCATAGGTTAGGTAAGGCTTAAAAAGTAAAGTATAGAAATCTTTTTAATTTTTATGAGTTCTTAATAAAGATAAATCAAAAATTA
>CAZGBM010000014.1:0-35793 GCA_964523975.1 uncultured bacterium
TTCAGTCTTTTCTTCGGATCTGGACTGTGACGGCGATATGGATCTGGCTGCGGCGAATCGGTTTTCCAACAATGTTTCTGTTTTATTGAACAACGGCGATGGGACTTTCGCCGCAAAAGTGGACTACGGTGTGGTAGATGGTCCTATGTCAGTCTTTTCTTCGGATCTGGACTCGGACGGCGATATGGATTTAACTGTGGCGAATCGTGGTTCCGACAATGTTTCTGTTTTATTGAACAACAACCTTTTTATTACCGTAACTTCTCCCAATGGAGGGGAGGACTGGCAAGTGGGAAGTGGTCATGATATTACCTGGACATCCACAGGTACAAGCGGAACTGTAAACATTGAATATTCTACAGACAATGGTTCAAACTGGATGGAACTTGTTGACAGTACTGAGGATAACGGTAATTATCCATGGACTATTCCGGGTACACCATCGGATAGCTGCCTGGTTAGAATTACGGATACGGATGGGAGCCCATCGGATACAAGTGATGCGGTGTTTACAATCTCGGTTGTACCTTTCATCACGGTGAGTTCGCCCAACGGAGGCGAGAACTGGCAGGTTGACAGTACCTATGATATTACATGGATTTCAAGCGGTACAACCGGCAATGTCCGAATCGAATATTCTACAAACAACGGTAATTCATGGATTCAAGAAGTTACCAGCACAACAGATGATGGTTCCTATTCATGGATGATACCGGATATACCTTCAGATAGTTGTCTTGTACGGGTAAAAAATTGGAGTGGAAGTCCATCGGATATAAGCGATACTGTATTTACGATTTCTACTGCTTCGGGAGTTCCCGTTGAAGGATTACCTGAAGTTTATTCGTTCAATGTGAAAGGAATAGTAACAAATAACCAATTAGAAGTTAGATACGGTGTGCCCGAGAAAGCTCAAGTCGGATTCTGGGTGTATGATATAAAAGGGACAAAGGTGAAAGAGTTTTCGGAAGAGAACCCCGCCGGCTTTTATTCGGTAAGGATAAATATGAGCGGCAAACCAGCCGGTGTTTACTTCCTTAAAATGGAAGCAAATGGTAAAAAATTTACCCAAACAAGTAAATTTGTGAAGATGTAATCTTCTTTTTCCGTAAAAAAATCAAACCACAAAGTCCACAGAACTTAAGGGTTGTGAGTTGGGTCTTAAACAAAAAATATAAAAATTGGTGTGGGGTAAGGCTTTACATGGCGAAAAGATCTTCAGGTGATTTTACTTTTTTTACCACAGAGAGCACAGAGAAAAACAACAAAAAAATATATTTTAGAATTAAGTTCTTGACAAAGCAGGCTAATAATTTAAATTAGATGCGAAAATAAACCTGGAAAATTCAAAACCTGCGGTTTCGGTCGACTGAAAATGGTTGTTAAGCATATACTAATCGACCTTTAGGCTGTGGAATTGGTCGGCCTAATTCTCTTGCAGTTTCAATCCACTCTTGCATAATAACTTCAACATTCGAGAGGGCATCTTGATATGTTTCTCCGTCTGCCATACATCCGGGAAGCTCTGGAACCTCGGCAATAAACGCTTTGTCTTCCTTGCTCCAATAAATAATTATTTCATATTTACTTACCATATTTATCCTCCAAGTTTTAATTTGTATCGGAGTATGATATTTCTAACCTGCTTTACCTGATATGGTTTTGCCTTCGCTCCTTTAGGTTGTAAATTTACTATCTCTTCCACACCTTCCTTTGCGAAAATATGATGGCTTCCTCGAACTCGTTCGCCAAAGCCAAGAGCTTTCAACAACCCATATATCTCCGAAAAAGAAACGTTAGCGTCAGATATTCCCTGTAAAATCTTTACTAATACTTTTTCCTGTCTAGCCATCTTATATATTTATTTTACATAATAGTAAATTTGTGTCAAGTGTTGTTCAATTTCCCACAAGGCCTAACATAGTTTATATGTACTAATTATAATCACAAATACTCCACTTCTAGGCAACATAAACTGATTTCAATATTTCTGGGTAACCTCATATACATCAAATATTATAGAAATATATCCATCTTTGTCAACGTTTATTTTAACAGAAAAATCAGTGTTTATCTATGGCAATTTAGCAGATTCGACGAATCTATCATCTCACATTTCAATGCCTGACACAGTTAATATTTATTTTCAATCAATTCCAGAGTAAATTCTAAAACCTCATCTTTTTTGGTAAAAACATTGTCCTCAATTTCGTAATCAGGAATTACTCCCCTTTGTGAAGTATCCCCGTCTGGCCGTGGAAAAAATGCCTTTGGATATGTGACAGACCAATGTGTATTAGATAATTTAAACTTATGGGTTGCCCCATAGGATGATACTATTTCTGCAGTCTCCTCACCAATTATTTTACCAAATTTACCATCCTGAATTATAGCAGCCACACCTGCGGTATTTGAATAGGAATAACGATTTATTATTACATATACATTGCCATTGAACTTTAAGGAATCAGCATGTGGTTTAACTTTAGGGAATGATATATCAAAAATAGCCCCATTTTCATAAGACAGAATTTTCTCTTTTAGTTCCTGAAATTCCGGGTTATCATATTTTTCCCAGAACTCTTTGGTTATCTGACTGGTTTTTACACTGAATTTTGCAGAATCCGGAAAGGGTTTTGAAGCAAAATAGGCAATCATATAGTCGCTAAACGAGTTATCGCCACCGGGATTATAGCGCAGGTCAATGATTAAATTCTTGGCACCCGCTTCCTTGAAAACGGTAAATGCAGAATCAATGAAATGGCGAAATTCTGTATTATCAAATGTATTCGGATCCACCATATCAAAATTACTATTCGCGTTTATAAAACCACCCGGGTGTAAATACGCCACATCATTTATCATATGAAATTCGCGGTACGGCCTGAACAATGATTCTTGAGCTTTGTTTTTTTCCTCAAATTCTTTCCCAGGTATAGCATCCAACACCAGTTCAATTTCTCGTCCGTCCCTTTTTTTAATCTTCAATTGAAAATTGTCACACGTGCCATAAAAAAACCAATAAAGGCGTGCAAAAGTATTTTGTTCTATTTGAGAGTTTTTATAATAATCCGTTGGACCAGGTACATATTTGTATATATCTTCCATAACATCATCAACAGATTTATTATTTAGAGATATTATTTCATCATTATTTTCAATCAGGTTATTTCCGGAAAAATTTGCCCTGATAAAAACCTTGTTATGATTAAAATAAAGATTCAACGGAAATACAGTCCCTCCCTGTTGAATGTAATTACCGAAATACTCATTCCAGGGATAATCCATATAACAATGACTCATTTTGGACACCACAATATATGGTTGGAAAAGTCTGAACACTTGTAAGGGAGTGAGTGAGTCATTAATAGAACTCTTTATTCGATTATACATGCTATCAAGTACATTTTTATCTGTTAAGGCATAAAAATCATAATGTGAAGCTTCTAATGCATTACGCAAATAATCCAAATCTTCTTTTATCTCCTGCGCAGAGAATTTTTTCTGTGATTGAGGAGAAGCATAACTTTCAACACTGCAAATTAATAAAAGAAAAAACAAAATTCTTGTTTTCATTGGTATCTCCCTTTAAAGTGGTACACCACTTAGTTTATATGTACTAATATTAATCACAAATACTCCACTTTAAGGCAGTATAAACTGATTTCAATATTTCCGGGTAATTCCATATACACTATTATTATAAAAAAAAGCATATCATTGTCAATCTCTAAATAAGCCCTTAGTGTTTGGCTTTTAGCTTAAAAAAACAATTGCACATGTAGAACCTGTAGCTCATATAGAAATTTAAAAAACCCAATCTACAATTTCTACATTATCTACATGTAAATAAATTGGGTTGTGGGGTGGCTTCGCGACTTGGTGCCTTCGTGGCAATATTCAGGTACCGGATACCGGATACTAGGAAACCGAGTCATTAGTTATTAGTTATCAGTCACCAGTCAAAAAAAACAATAAAGTTTAGTGTCTTTAGTTTATTTCGTGGTTAAATAAATATAATAAATTGGGTGTGGTGGGGCTTTGTGTCCTTTGTGGTCTTTGTGGTTAATATTATTAAAAAAGAAAAACTCTAATCAAAAACAAAAGAAAAATAAAACCGACAGTAAAATAGGTGCTTATTTCCATTCGGAGGGCATTTCTACTTACGAACCGCCCGCTTTTCCATTTGCGAAAATTCGGCCATATTGCGGGAGTATTTTCGCGATATTGAATAAACCTTTCGCCAAATTTCTTCTCAAGATAACTTTCTTCTTCTCTCACTATTAAATAATAATACACAAAGAAAACAAATGAATAAAAAGGCAAAAGAAAAATAAGGTAAAAATTGGAAGCTAAAGTAAAACCAAAACCTATAAAAAAATTACCCAGATATAAAGGATTGCGCATAATACTATAAGCCCCTTCATCAAGCATATAGAAAGCTGCCACTTCGCTACCCCTCATCCAATCAGCCGCAAACCCCTGTGAAAGATAACGAATAATAAGCCCTATTACAATTATGATTCCACCCAACAAAAAATAGAATCGATTAAATTCTATAAAAATCAACAGGAATAAAAAATACGGAATTGGCCAAAAAGACCTATACTTAAAGAGAAACTTCCCCATAATTTTTGCCACAGAGAACACAGAGTTTTTTATTATTCTCCACCCAACACCAAATTATTTAACAACAAATAGCACGAATTGCACAAATAAATTAAGGATGTTTGTTTCTTAAATAGAAAATTAAATCTGTTTTTCTTATTCGTGTTATTTGTGTAATTTGTTGTTTCTCTCTTCTGTTTTTATTTTTAAATTTCGCTTTATAATTTTCCATTTTGATACTTGATTTTTAAAATTCAATCCTTACAACCTTACTGTTACCACTTCTGTCAACAACTCTTATTGCCGCGTACTTTTCTTTCCTGGCCACCTTAAATATGAACTTTTCTTCTTTCTCATCGAATAGTTTATCTGATGCCCGTACACTCTTCCAATGCAGTGCCTTTGTTTCCTTAGTACTATAAGTAACACCCGTAACAACCGAAAGTTCATCCGTTACAGTACCCGACACCTCAACACTGTCTCCTATGTATTTCTTTTCTACTCCTTTTATAGTAGGGGGAGTATAATCCACCAGAAAAGAAATTTCCTTTTCCGATCTAAGGGGACCGGTCTCGTCCAGGTCATCTCGCGCAATTATTTTAACATAATAAGTACCATCAGGATAAGAGTAAGTATTAAGAAAATAATTATAATCCAACAAATCTCCCGTGATTTTATCCCAATCTTTCGAATCTCGAGAAACAAAAAGGTCAAACAGCAACCGGTCGTTGTCAGGGTCATCAACCTCCCAAAATATACAACGAATTCCTTCCGGAATCAAATAGGCATCCGCAGGAACAAGAAAACCCGCTTTGGTAAGTTGTTCTCTTTGTTCCGGAGATATGGGCATACCAACAGGGTTATTTGCGTCAGTTTTACCCGTACCGATTCTGGGCGGTAAAACCCCGATTTCTTCTATCTCCGGAGGAGAATTCTGTTTTCCATAGGATATTTGAACCTTCTTTAAATTAGTTTTATCTCCACTCAAAACAGCTTTCCACTGAATAAAAGGTTCTTCCGTCACGATATTATTATTACTGATTTTTTCCCATTTGCTCCAGGAGGAATCCACTTCTCCTTTCTTTCCTCCCCTCATAAAAAACTTGATATCTCCGCTACCTTCATAAGTCAGATTTCCCCATATAACCGAAACCCCGCCTTTAAAAACGGAAGAAATATATTCTCCCTCTTTTACTTTTTTCTTTTTGACTCGATAAACCTTCGCGGGGTAACCGGTACCTATCCATATCTCTCCGTTAATATTCTCGAGAGCGGTCACCTTTGATTCATCAAGGTCTACCACTATCTCAAAACCACTCCGACGAAATTCTCCGACCTGTCCATCTTCCGACTCACCTGCATAAAACTTTCCGCCGATTTCCTCACCGCACAGTATAGGAGTACCCCTGTAAACCTCATATTCTCTATTTTTCGAATAAAACTTAATACCCCCAACGGAAATCTCTGCTTCCTTCGAAAAGAATCCTGAAATGCATAAAGTATCCCCGACAAAACCCAACCCGTTTACCTCTTCGAAACCGGGATCATAATAAATTCTTCCGTCATGGTCTTTCTCTACTTCGTAAACAAGGCCCGGATCGGTCGTCCCGAGAAACAAATTTTTATCCTTCACGACCCAATTGGTAACGGAAGCCGATTGTGTTTTATAATATTCCTGAAAATCCTTTTTGTTCGACAGTTTATAAACTTTGCCTTCAGGTCCGGTACCAATCAAAAAACTGCCTGCAAATTCGAACATACAATAAATATTTTCATCAGGAACAGATAAAGAATCTACTATTTTCGAACCTTCTATAAAAAAAAGTTTTCCAACAGGAGACACGCCAACCACAAGAACAGACCCTTTCTTTCCCAGAGAAATCAAACCTCCTTCGCGGCAGAGGACAGTATCTGCTGTTTTGCCATCCTTCAGCCTCATCACCAGACCGGCATCGGATACCCCGAGATAAATATCTCCGTTAATTTTAACTATATCGGAGACAAAACCACTACTCTCCCATGGTAATTTCTCTATTTCGTTTCCCAAAAAAACCGAATCTCTCGTAATCACAGTCCCTTTAGACAAACCATTATAAAGAGAATCTTCTTCGTAAACCCACAAACAAGATAGAGACATTAAAAAAAACAGCATTTTACCTCCTGACTTCCACTAACTCGGATTTTTCTCCACTAAGAGGTCCGTCAAACTGGATTTTATCTTCTTCTAAAGGATATAAGTCACTATAAATCCTTTTTTGTCCTTTCTCCATAACCATTCTCAAACTGGGCGGGAGACTCCTGAATTCTCCGGCATTCGTATTTAAAGAAGAGCCTTTTTTATAGACCGAGAATATAAGCTGATCTGGAGATGGTACTGAATTTACGAACTCTTTCCACTCCTTGAAATAATCAAACTGGAAATTCAGAGGAACTCTTCCGAACTCATAGTCGATGTACTCGTCGCTTCCCGAAATACGTATCGTCAAATCACAAGGATTCTCCGGGGCAACAAAATTGAAAACAACGGTCGTATCCGCTTCTCTATATCTGCTTAAAACTATATCAATAGCAATTGTATCTCCCAATTTAATATTTTTATTTTTCATAATCATATCTTTAATGAAATATTGTCTTACTCCGGATTCACCGATTAAATCCACCGACAAAGAATCAATAGCAACACCCTCGAATCTGTTTTCCTCGATATCCGACAGGGCCTCTCTTATCCCCATATACAAATCCCTTTGGACTTCAACTCCACTTATAGCAATCGGAATCAGGATTTTGCCTTCATTGGTCCATATATTGAGTTTACCTCTGACGGTTGAACTTTCATAAATACCCTTATATTCGATCCAGTTTGAAAATACAAGGAAGGGCGGTATATCATAAAAAATACTCTCTTCAGCCGTAACTTTATATCTTTTCCGTAAATTTCCGATATTGATTTTACAGTCAACCATGGGAGGCACTTCGCCTATTACCGCTTTTATTCCGGCGCTTCCATCGAAAATCACTTCGCCAATTACATCTCCAGGTATAGCTAAATCAAAAGATTGATAATATGAAGGAAGATACGCAAAAACCTTCCCGCCGCAAAGCGGAAGTGTAGAAGAACCTGTAGCATAAGCAGAATGACCGAAAGCAAAAATAGTATCTCCCACTATCTCGGTTATAGTTCCCATGGCAGAAATATTGCCATCTCCCGAAACAAGAGTCACCCCGCAAACGCCACCCGGCACCAATTCGGTCATCTCCTTCGTCTCTCCTCCAAAAGTAATCTGAGAAACACTAAAATCAAAAGGCAGAGAATCCAGCATGGAAACTGATGAAGAAGGAAAACCAGCAACCGTAAGAACCGGCTTTATTGGTGTAAGCTTCGAAGAGCCAATCGTTTTTTTTGCCGCCATTTTTTTCATCTCGATAAAAGGAGTGATTCCGCAAATAGGCACCTTCGAAAAACTCCAGCCAAACGCGACTGCTCCTAAAAGTTTACCATCTATATAAACAGGACTTCCGCTCATACCGGCAATCACCCCTGCCTCATCCACAACTTTCCCTTTTAATTTAGCTATTATTACTTCCTGGTCTACCTGGTAATGGGGAAGCCTTCCTATAATTTCAACTTCAAGGGTATCGATTTTATTTGCTTCGAAAGTGCTCAATGCTATACCTCGCATCCCTTTTTCAACAAATTCGGGTTTAATTATTTCAAAACCACAAAAGATTTGAAAAAACAGAATCGAACCAATCAACACGTTAAACCTCTAATAAAAAACAGAGAATAAAAACTTAATAATAGCCACTGATTTTCACGGATAATCACGGATCCCCCTTACCCTCACAAACTTTATTACTTTCAAAACAACAAAATACTTTTTTAATCTGTGTTTATCTGTGTTCATCCGTAGCTAATTTCTTTTGAGCTTTAATTTGTTGTTTTCTATCATTTGGGAATTACGTTTATGACTTTTTTCCCGTGTCTTATTCCAAAATCCACCTTACCGGATTTCAAAGCAAAAAGCGTATCATCTCCCCCCTTGCTTACATTCCATCCGGGATGATATCTGGTTCCTCTTTGACGTATCAGGATAGTTCCTGCCTGAACTTCCTGTCCGCCGTATCTTTTAACACCGAGATATTTAGGATTCGAATCCCGGCCATTTCGAGAAGAACCGACTCCCTTTTTATGAGCCATTTCTAATCCTCCTTTAACCTTTCACTATTTTTTAGGTTTCTTTGTTTTCTCTGTCGTCTTCTTTGCTTTGCCCGTTGCTTTTTTGGGTTTTTTCGCTTTCTCAGCAGTCTTTTTTGTTTTACTTGCCGTTTTCTTTACTTTATCCGCGGTCTTCTTCGGTTTCTTTGTTTTTTCCGCTGTCTTTTTTGGCTTGGCAGCTTTCTCAATCTTCTTTTCTTCCTCTACCATCTTTTTCTCTGCTTTCACCTCAACTTCCTCACTCTTTTTCAAAACATGTTTTTTACCACCAAGCAATATATCTTTTATTATTATCTCTGTATAGGGTTGACTATGCCCTCTTTTCCTCCTGTATCTGTTCCTTCTTTTAAATTTAAAAACAATTATCTTATCATATTTACCGTGTTCTACCACCTCAGCCAGAACAGAAACACCCTCAACATAAGGTTGTCCGATTTTAGTATCTTCATTCTTTATAAGAAGAATCTTATCGAAAAAAACTTCATCGCCAACTTTCTCATCTAACCGGGGAACTTTCAACTTCTCTCCCGGACACCCGATATACTGAAATCCTTTAGCTTCAAAAACTGCAAACATTAGAATCCTCCTTCAAGTTGTATTAGTTGTTTCCTTCGGGAATCTCAGTCCCCTCCGGAATCACGCCCTCGGGGGCAGCATTTTCTGGTACTCCTTGTTCAAAAGGCACGCCTTCTCTCTGCGGCAGATTCCCTCTCAATTTCTCTTCTATGGTTCCTTTTTCACTTTTGACTTCTCGTGGTACTCTGAATGCTATAGTAGTCGAAGTAAGGAAAAAGAGAACCGCCAGCACTACGGTCACTTTCCGCAAGAGCACCGAAGCTCCTCTTCCCCCGAAGAAAGAACCTCCGCCCGCACCTCCGAATACGGAACTCATACCGGCGCCTTGAGATTGCTGCATAAGAATAACAATCGTCAAAAGAACCGCAAAAAATACATGTAGTGTGACTAAAAAGCCTAACATTAAATCTCCTTTGCTACATTTATCATTTCCACAAAACCGCCAATATCAAGTGATGCTCCTCCAATCAGAGCACCGTCAATATCTTCCTGGGTAATAAATTCCTTTATATTATGCACTTTAACGGAACCGCCATACATTATCCTGATTCCGTCACCTTTATTACCTAATTTTTCTCTGATTATAGAATGCATTTCCTGGGCCTCTTCGGGATGAGGAGTCTTACCGGTACCAATCGCCCAAACCGGTTCATAAGCGACAGCCAGATTCTCCTCTCTATATTCGATACCCAAAAGCCCCTCTTCTATTTGCTTCTCCACGACTTCCTTTGCTCTTCCCGCCTCCCTTTCTTCTTCAGTTTCGCCTATACATATAACAACTTTCAGCTGCTTTTGCAAGGCTTTCTCGATTTTCTTTCTTACAGCCGCATTCGTCTCCCCAAAATATGTTCTTCTCTCGGAATGTCCTATTATGACCCACTCCACGCCAAGCTCTTTAAGAAAAACCGATGAAATTTCACCCGTATAGGCACCTTCATCCTCCCAGAAAATATTCTGAGCCCCTACCCGAATTCCGGTCCCCTTAAAACTTCTAACTGCTTCAGGAAGAGAAGTAAAAGGAGGAGCAACGAATACGTCAATACCTTCTGTCGATAATTTTCTCTCTTTAATACCGCTTGCAAATTTAATCGTCTCCTCTATCCCGTTATTCATTTTCCAGTTACCGCCGATTAGTAGTCTTCTCATCAAAACCTCCTCTATTTCGTCATTATCTCGAGCGCCGGCAATTCTTTGCCTGAGACAAACTCGAGAGATGCTCCGCCGCCGGTAGAAAGATGGCTTACAGAAATATCCGTACCCTCAAAAACCTTATCGGTATCTCCGCCGCCAACAACCGTAAAAGCTCCTTTATTGGTTAATTCACCAATCTCTTTTGCTATTTCCCACGTCCCTTTATCAAAAGGAGGAACCTCAAAAACACCCATAGGACCATTCCAGAAAAGGGTTTTCGATTTCCCGATTATCTCTTTATATTTCCGGATAGTCTCCGGGCCGATATCAACACCCATCTTACCTTCCGGAATCTCGAAAGAAGGTACAATGGTCCATTTGGAATTCGACTTTATCTCTTCGGTCTTATCTATAACTACAATATCCAGAGGAAGACAAAGGTTTTTCCCTGCCTTTTCTACGAATGAAATAGCTTCTTCGACTTTCGCGAACATGCTCTCCTCAAGAATCGAAGCACCCACTTTTCCACCTTTAATATGAATGAACCCGAATAACATCGCGCCGCCAATCAAGATATCATCGGCAATGGGAGTAAGCCCCTTGATTACCGGTATTTTTGTCTTCAGCTTCAAACCGCCAAGAACGACAGTAAATGGTGATTTCGGCTTTTCTAAAAGCTTTGAAAGTTGTTCTATCTCTTGCATCATTAAAAAACCTACACCTTTATCTTTGATAAACTCTGCAACACCATAAGTAGAAGCATGTGCCCGGTGAGCGGTGGCAAAAGCATCGTTCACATATACATCACCAAGATTCGCCAGAAGGCGTGAAAATTCCTTATCGTTTTTCTCCTCTTCGGCATAAAACCTGGTATTCTCTAAAAGTAATAAATTTCCTGCCGAAAGAGATTTGACCTTTTCTTCGACTTCTCTGCCCACAGTCTTATCTATAAACCGTACTTCGCTACCCAGTAGTTCGGAAAGACGTTTTGCAATAGGACGAAGCGAAAACTTTTCAACCACTTTCCCATCCGGTCTACCCAGATGGGACATCATAATTGTAGTTGCGCCCTCTTCCATCAAATAGCGAATAGTGGGCAGGCATGCCTTAATCCTGTTATCGTCCTCTATCTCTCCGCCCGAAAGAGGAACGTTAAAATCAAACCGGCAAAGGACTCTCTTATTTTTGACGTTGAGGTCCCTAATAAAAGGAACTCTCTTCATAAAGATTTTCCCATCATTATGGCTACGTCTAACATTCTCATCGAAAAGCCCCATTCGTTGTCATACCAGGAAAGTACCTTAACCAGAGTGCCCCCGATAACTTTGGTAAACCCGGGGTCGAAAATCGAAGAATGAGGATTACCTATAATATCCATGGATACGATAGGATCTTCCGAATACTCGAGAACTCCTTTAAGCTGACCACCGGCATATTTCTTGAAAGCCGCATTAACGGATTCCACGGAAGCTTCTTTTTTAACCTTGCAAACAAAATCTACGACTGCGCCATCGGGTACGGGTGCACGAAGAGCAATGGCATCCAGTTTCCCTTTTAATTCGGGAAAAACCTTCGTTGTAGCAATTGCAGCTCCGGTCGTAGTAGGGATAATCGAAAGCGAAGCAGCCCTACCTCTTCTCCAATCTTTTGCAGGTAAATCAAGAACCTTTTGTGAAGAAGTATAAGCGTGAGCTGTGGTCATAAGACCGGATTCTATTCCGAATGTTTCATGCAAGACTTTTACCACAGGAGAAAAACAGTTAGTGGTACATGAACCATTCGATATGACATGATGCTTTTTCGGGTCGTACTGGGCATGATTTACTCCGTAAACAATAGTAAAATCTCCGTCTTCTCCCTTAAAAGGCGCAGAAAGTATAACTTTTTTGGCTCCCGCATCAAGATGCATTGCAGCTTTATCTCTTGTCGTAAAAATACCCGTGGATTCAAAAACGATATCCGCACCGAGACTCTTCCACGGAAGCTCATTGGGCTCTTTTATTTGCGTAAAGGGAAAATTTTTACCGTTGACAATCAAAGAATTCCCGTCTACTTTGACATCGCCCTGGAATCTTCTATGAACTGAATCATACTTAAAAAGATATGCAAGATTATTTATATCCGCGATGTCGTTTATACCGACAATCTCTATATCCTCTCTATTCACGACTTCTCTTAAGATGCATCTTCCTATTCTACCAAAACCGTTTACACCAACACGAACTGCCATTTAAAAAACCTCCTTTTAAAATATTTCTACATCTTGACTCTAAAACCAAAACCAAAAGCTAAATTGTTCAATACATTCGAATTGCGGTTCAAATCCACAACAAAATCTCTATCATCATCCTCATCTTCAAGAACGCTGCCAATAATCGCTGAAGCGATATGCGACAAATCGTACTTAATCGGCAGATAAAAGCGCAGGAAATCCCTTTCGTAACTGAAAGTCAAACCCACTGTCGCGGACGGAATAACGTGCCAGTCGTTCCATTCGGCATCATTACCAAATTTCACACTGTTAAATTTCCACCCGTCAAGGATAAGAAGATCTACAGCGAGCCCCCAATTTATATCGATAACGGGAGCGGGAATTCCCCCATATGTAAATATTCCAACTTTGCCCAGAGCATAATCGGCAGAGGGAAACGGAAGCCGGGCAGTGATACCAAAATTCAAGGGTTCAAGCAAAAAACCAAGATTGACACTGGACCCGCTGAATGTAAAACTGGCGCTGTTGTCGCTCTCTCTATTTCCGTCTCTAATCATACTGTCGATTACAATAATAGCCCTTCCTGTAATCAACGAATCGGTAATAATTGTCATATTACTCGAATCGACATTTACGAAGCTGTCAGGCAATTCGGAAACCCAGGAAAAATCCCATGAGTATCCACCTGCAAGTTCGTAATTCGCACCAAGGTCAAACCCCAACGAAAGCTTCATACTGCCGGCATCAAGAAGTGCCCCGATATTAAAAATCGTGTGCGTGTTTGAAAGCTCCGTGGATAAAATCTCGCCGTTCACAAGGTCTTCATCGAAATCCAGACTCGCCGAAAAGTTTACAATATCCCACCTATCACCGTCATCATCAAGAACATCGAAGGTATCTCTCACCTTCATCACCAGACTATCGATATGAGCCGAGAAGCTACCTTCACCCAGAATCCTGCAACTCTGAAATTTAAGACCCGCGCCCACTCCTAATGGACCGAAATTAATTCCGGTTCCGAGAGAAATCGGAATATCCGAATACTCGACTCGTAAAGGAACAGAATTAACAAAAGTCATTGCACCCGAAAAATATGGGTTAACGCTGACAACATCGCCTTCTTCTATCTCCGAAAAATCATCATGAGTGAACTCGAAAGGTTCATCCGACTGAAAATCTCCGTACACCCTTCCGCTCAAACTGGCTTCAAATCCCAATTTATAACCGGCTCCGTACGACATTCCGACACCGAACCGTCCAAACTTTTTTGAAAAACCAAGAAAATTTACTCCGCCTAAAGCACGATATTGCGCATATAACTCGCCGCGATTAAAAACATCAATTGTGCCTCGTTCCTCGGTATCGATAGAAAAATCATTAACTGCATTCCCGCTAACCCCGGGAAGAGAGAAAGCCGTGAAAAACTCGACGTCTCCGGACCTACCGAGAGTAGCAGGATTCAAATCTGCACCTATTATCCCATATCCCGCAGCAGGATTATAAAACCCTTTCTCTACAAAGAAAAGATCCACCTCGTTAGACCTTCTATATATCTTGATATAATTTTCTCCATCAACGTAAATAGCCGAAAAAAGTAAAAAGGATAAAAAAAACATACACCCTCCTTAAGGATATACCCTTCCCAGAGTTCTGGGAAAAGGTATTGTTTCACGGATATGTCTCGTTCCCGAAAGCCAGGCAACGGTTCTCTCGATTCCAAGACCAAAACCGGCATGCGGAACGGAACCATATTTCCGTAAATCGAGATACCATTTAAAAGCATCCTCTGGTAGACCTCTTTCTTCAATTTCCTGCTTCAACTTTCCTTCCTCGAACTCTCTCTCTCCGCCTCCTACAATCTCTCCGTACCCTTCGGGAGCGAGTATATCAAAAGAAAGAGTTGCCTCCTTGTTTCCGGTCTCTTTTCTCATATAGAAAGCTTTTATTTCTCGAGGAAAATGAGTTACCACGAGCGGAGAATCATAACTTTCTCCAAGAACAGTCTCCTGGGGGGCTCCAAAATCTTCTCCAAAATTCATAGATTCACCTAATTCGTTAACTTTTTTTACTGCGTCCTCATACCTGATTCTCGGAAAAGGAGTCTTGATAGACTCAAGCAGAGATATATTTCTTTCAAGAATTTCTAATTCTCTTTTCCTGTTATTTAAAACTCGTTTAACAACATACTCGATCATTCCGCTCGCAAGCTCTATCGAATCATCGAGATGAGCATAAGCAATTTCCGGTTCAACCTGCCAAAATTCCGTTAAATGGCGTCGTGTCTTCGATTTTTCGGCTCGAAATGCAGGACCAAAGCAATATACCTTTCCAAAGGCAGCAGCGGTCGCTTCGCAATAAAGCTGCCCGCTCTGGGATAGATAAGCCGGTTCGCCGAAATAATCCACTTCGAAAAGAGTCGTAGTTCCCTCACAGGCGGAAGGGGTGAAAATAGGCGCATCAAGCCGCAGAAATCCTCTTTCCCACAAATAATCTTCAACGGCTTTAACCACTTCTGCTCTAATCCGTAAAATTGCCCATTGTTTACTTGAACGAATCCAGATATGTCTGTTCTGAAGCAAAAAATCGGGACCATGGGATTTTGGGGTTATAGGATAATTTTCACTGTCTCCGACGAGTTCCACCGAAGCTATAGAAAGTTCATACCCTATAGGAGCTCTTTTGTCTTCCCTGACTTCTCCCCTTACGATAACCGAACTTTCCTGGTTCAAATTTTCCATAATAGAAAAACTCTCAGGCTCTGTGTCTTTTTCCGTAGCCACACCCTGAATTATTCCGGTACCATCCCTTACCAGCAGAAATTTTATCTTTCCGCTGGACCTCTTGTTGTATACCCATCCCCGGATTTCAACTTGCTTTCCGACAAAACCCGAGATATCCTCTATGTATGTCCACTCCATTCTTTTTTATCACTCCTTAAAAAACATAATTTACTCTCTTTCCACTCTTTAAACTTTCATTTAAAGTGGTTTCCAAGAGTCTTTATTTTGTTGTTTTTTTAAATTTCCGCTTCTATTTTTCGTTCTAATATTATGCTAAAATAAAGAAAAGTCAACACCTTTTCCCACAAGATTTACGACTAAGACACAAAGGCACTAAGGATTTTCTAACTTGACGGAATTTGGGTTTCGATTATAATATTAATATGAAAATCAAAGAACAATATACAAAAATAAACTATATTGTTTCAAAAATCGCGCTATTAAAAAGAGCAAAACACATAAAGCACAATACATTCACCTTATTAGCGACCATGATAATTCCCAATTTATGTTATCCACAGGAATTCAAAATGCCCGAGAGTGCAGCCTACGACCCTTTAACAAAACGATATTTCGTTTCAAACTTCGGAGACGGAAGCATTATTCAAATAGATTCAGCCGGAGAAAAAACTTACTTTAAAAAAGGATTATCAAAATTACTCGGGATTATAATATATGAAAATACATTATATGTTGTAGATAACCCGAAAACAATAAGAGGATTCGATATTAAAGACGGAAGTCCCAAACTGAAAATACAAATAAAAGAAGCAACGTTTTTAAATGACATCACCTGTGATGATTCAGGATTTTTATATGTAACATGCAGCAACACCGCTACTATCTTTAAAATAAACACTGTCTCTCAAACTTATTCGCTATTTATGAAAACCAAAGGTGGGCCAAACGGAATTATTTACGATAAAGCGAAAAATAGACTCTTAGTATGCTATTTCACGGAAAAAGCAACAATTGACCAAATAAATCTTAAAGATTCGACTATTTCGACAATTGTATCAACAGAATTTACCAATCTCGACGGACTGGCTCTGAATGAAGAGGGTAATTGTTACGTTTCGGTATGGGGACCGGGAAGCTTCGAGACCGGATATCAAAAGGGTTCAATTTACAAATATGATAATTTATTTAAAGAAAAACCTGTAATTGTATCAAGCGGACACCATGGCCCCGCAGACATTTATTTCAACAAGGAGAAAAACGAACTGGTAATTCCTTCACTATTAGCCGACACCGTAGAATTTCTGTCTCTAAAAAACATAAGCGAAGGAATACCAGCCTCAGACATCGAAACGAAAAAAGGAATATAAAATCATGGATAAATCCAAAGGTGTCATAATCAGCCGTAAATTGTTAGTTCCCTTTTTATTGACTGCTCTCATAGTTCTAAGTTGTTCAAATCCTACTGGCGTTGAACTAAACCGAGGTGATATTTACACAAAAAAAACTCTGGACGATGCTATCGATTTTATACTCGATTATGAAACTTCAAACGGCAATATCATCGGAGCTGCTCTCGGCGTTATATACAATGGAACTACATATACATATTTTTATGGTCAAAGAAGTAAAACGGATACAAATAAACCCGATATGCAGACACTTTTCGAAATCGGATCTATAACAAAAACATTTACCGCAACCCTTCTTGCAGACCTGGATGAGAAAGGCTTGATGCAAATCTCGGATCTTGTACAGGATTATTTGCCAACGACAGTTACATTGCCAACTAAAGATAGTAAGCAAATGACACTACAACATCTGGTCACACATACAGCTTCGCTGCCCAAAGAACCCGATAATCTTTCTGATTATATTACAGACGAATTAAATCCCTATAAAGATTATCTCGTTGCTGCGCTCTATGATTTTTTAGACAGCTTTTCTCCCAAGATGAATTACGGCACACAGTATCAATATTCAAATATCGGTTTCGGATTATTGGGTCACGTCTTAGGATTAAAGACAGGAAAAAGTTACGAAAATATGGTACAGGAATCGATCTTTAATGTGTTAGGGATGAACGCCTCCATTGCATCAAATATCGAGTTATCGGGAAATGTTGCGGTTGGTTATCAAAGCGGTTCACCTACTCCACAGTTTCAAATGTCCGAATGTTTAAGTGGTGCCGGCATTATCAAATCCAACCTGGAAGATATGATGAAATATCTAAAAGCACAACTTGGCATTCAATCATCAATACTTGATAGTGCCATTAGTAAAACGCAAGAACCACTTTTTGAACAATATCAAGGCGTCATCTTTTCAGGTATGGGCTGGGCCATAGCATTTAAAAATACAGGGAAAGCCTGCTATCACGATGGCGGAACCCCAGGTCAAATGTCCTATATCATTTTCAATACTGAAACCCTGAATGGCGTGGTTCTTCTGACTAATACATACTATGACAAAGTATTTGAAGATGCAATCTACATATTTGATTGGATGG
The DNA here is from genome assembly GCA_964523975.1 of uncultured bacterium. Taxonomy (GTDB): domain Bacteria; phylum Hydrothermota; class UBA3072; order UBA3072; family UBA3072; genus JAFGHJ01. Next base: position 17,991 of record CAZGBM010000014.1, read on the forward strand.
ATCAAAACACACCGGATTAAAAAAAGCAAGTACAAGACTAACGCTAATATAACAAAAAAAATGCAATCGACCAAACCGCTGTGCTTCAATTGAAGTTCGGTGAGAATAGCAGTAGTTTGCGCATTGTATCAGTTTTGATATTTGATTTTCCATAGCTTCACCCTTGACCTTTTTGAAGATTATGATTATAATCTTTTATAATGAATAAAAAATTAAAAAAGGGCATAAATGGCATAATGAAGGGTGATACCGGAATTTCCCGAATAATAAAAACAGAGTATCCGCATTCCGAGTGCTGATATGAATGAGTTGTACGAAAGTTGCGGGCAAAAACTTGTGTTACAATAATGGCGGCATCCCTGCCGCTATATGAATTTTGATTATTTTATAACAGGAGGAAAGATATGAACCGAAAAGTTATCTTCATTTTAATATTGACTGTTCTATCAATAATACTATTGACATTAATTTCATTCGGACCATTGTCAAATCTAAGAAGCCAAACATCGTTCAATCCAGAGTCTCTTTTAAAGAGGACCAGCCCAATCAATGATTTGCTGACAGATTACCTAAATAAAGATGTAAGAGAAAATTATTACGAAGTAATGCTTCCTAAAGAATGGTTAGTAAAAGCGGGCGATAAACCGGGAAGTTACAATATAAGTTTTCCCAGCGGATACGGATTAGTCAGTCTTATGGATGTCCCGGATAATACCACCCTTGAGCTTTTCATTTTGAGCCAGGAAGAACCCCGTATGAAAAAAATCACTCCTGGATATCAGCGCCTGGATTACCAGAAAGTTAAAGTAAACGGAAATGATGCTTATATTTTATCATTTGAGGAAAAACGCGGAAATAAAGATTACCTGACAATTACCGCATATATCAGCGGAGCCGACAATGCCGCAGTAATTAAACTAAGCGCTAATAAAGACGATTTTAAAAGTTTTGAGCAGTCTTTTAATAGGATAATAAATAATTTTAATTGGAGGAACCAATGAGGCAGATTTTATTATTTGTTTCCATGGCTGTCATTGGCGGAGGGTTGTATTTGAAACTCTTTTATGATGTGCCGGATTCTCAGACCCAGATTAATTTTTTTGTCAGTTGGTTTTTTATTATAATTGGTGTTGGAAGCTTATTGGTTAACATATTCTGGGGGAATACCGGCGATAAAGAAAACCGCAATAAGGATTAATTATGAAAACAGCGGTAAAAACTGAAAACCTGACAAAACTATATGGCAAAACAAAAGCCGTTGATTGTCTTTCACTTGAAGTAAAAAACGGTGAATTTTTCGGGTTTTTGGGACCGAACGGCGCGGGAAAAACGACTACAATAAGGCTCCTTACAGGTATAATCAGACCCGATAAAGGAAAAGCAATGATAAATGAGAACCTACCGACTAATTCAATTGAAGCAAAATTAATCGCAGGAGTAATGCCTGAAAGCCAAGGGCTTTACGAATGGATGACGGCTATAGAATACCTTTTATTTTTTGCCCATCTTTATGGCGTTCATGACCCCATTAAAGCTGCAGTTGAGAAATTAGCAATAGTTGGACTTTCTAATGAAAAAAATAAACGTATTGGGGCTTTCTCCAGAGGCATGAGACAGCGTATCAGCTTAGCGCGGGCTCTTATCAATGAACCAAAAATATTATTTTTGGATGAACCTACGCTTGGTCTTGACCCAAAGGGTCAGGAAGATATTCAAAACCTACTGAAAACTTTAAATACCGAAGGCGTGACCATCTTTTACTCTTCGCATTTGCTTAACGAAGTGGCTCAGCTTTGTTCCAGAATCGCCGTTATCCATCATGGTAAGCTTATCGCGCAGGGGACGATTACCCAATTACAGGAACAAACCGGTTTGACGAATGACAGCCTGAAAGATATTTTCTTGAAATTGACAGGAGAATAACATGTTCAAGTATATTTTAGTAACCGAATTACAGGCATCACTTTATACATGGAAAAGCACGGTCTGGTTTTTAATAACTTCAGCCATATTCAGTTTTACCAGCTATTTGTTTTTAACGGACAAAGAGTTGAGTTTACTTGACCAGACAGAAATGCTTTGGCTAATATCGAAGATAATTATAGGAACAGCTTTATTGATTATTACAGTTGATGCTTCTAATACAATTAATGCTGAATTTGAGAAAGAAACAGCAGAAAGTCTATTTCTTACTCCTCTTACTACTAAAGATTTTGTTTTAGGAAAGCTGCTGGCTTCCCTCGCTCTATGGATAGCGATTTATTTGATATCTATTCCTTATATAATCGTTGTATCTGCCGGAAGCCATTTAACCTTCGCTTTTGTCATTTATGTCCTCATGTTGGGCACTATGATTATTCTCGGATTTCAAATGATGATATTCGGCATTTCATTCCTGTTTCGTTCCAGTAAAAATACACTGACAACTTCACTCATTATTTTACTCGCCCTCGTCATTCCTGCAACATTTTCATCTACGCTGAAAAACAATTCGTTAAGCCATTTCCTGAGCGTCATTAACCCGGTAGACAATGTTTTCTCATCACTGGACAACGTATTGGTGGATTATAAAATCGCAATCAGCAGTAATTTGCTTTATATTATTCCCGTTTTGATATTCTGTCTCGCGGCTTTTACTTTTATGCTTTATAGTATAAAATTATTCAAACGTAGCGGTATTGTTAATAAAGATTAGAGGTATTCATGTATGCATAAAATAAACTCTTTTATATTTTTCGTTCTATTATTAATAGTATGTTTCACATCGGCTAATTCAATTTTGGCTGATTCGAGCTCTTTTAGTTTACCTCCTTTAAATATCAATATACTTTCGAAGCAAACGCTAAATGGAATTGCGGGAGATTACGTTACAGTATCAGCGGAAATTACGAATATTTCCCAAAAAACAATTACAAATATTACAACTTATTTATCTATGGCTGATGAAGAAACAAAGCTTCCGGTTGATCTTGAAGACTGGAGCGCCGAGAAAGGACTTTTTATCGGCACAATTGATAGCAAACAAAAATTACCTCTTGATTGGAAAATACATTTTGTAAAGCCAGGTAAATATTCGCTGATAGTTATCGCTGAAATAAATGGCGAAAACCAGCCTTTAACAAGCAATATAACTCATTTTACAGTCAGTCCCAAACATAATTTGAATCCGGGGCAGGTATTGCCAGTTGCTCTAGGAATGCCATTATTTTTACTTATTATAATGATGTTCGCTACTTATATAAGAAGAGCCAAATCGTAATAGTAGATGCTTGCAGCAATCCTTGCCGCCGTTATTAAAGGATTTGCCCTAAAGATAAAAGAGATAAAAGGGCCTGGTCTTGATCTTTGAATTACCCTTCGTGTCTTTATGTCTCTGTGTTAAAAATAAAAAACTAAATTAATATGGGTTGTGTGTGGCTCTGTGTTCTCTGCGTGTTCTGTTTTTCCTCTGTGTACTCTGTGGTAAATTTTTTTAGTTTATTCGTGCTATTCGTGTGATTTGTTGTTAAAAAAACTTTGTGTTCTTTGTGTGCTTTGTGTGAGATAAATTTTTGAATTTTGATTTGTATTTTTGAATTTTGATATTTGATTTTTGCATTTAAGCGGCTTTGCCGCCTAATATCCTCTTATACTCTCAAGGTCTTTTTGCAGAACTTTCTCGGGAATTCTCTCATATTTATGGAATTGCATAAAATGAACGCCTCTGCCGCTTGTGAGAGAACGCAAGTCCGTAGCATAACCAAAGAGATTTGCAAGCGGGGCAAGTGCCTCAATTACCGTCATGTCGCCCCTGTGTTCAACATGCCTCACATCACCCCTTCTCGTATTAATATCATCAAGAATAGTTCCGAAATATTCGTTCGGTACGGTTATTTCTATTTCCATAATCGGTTCCAGAAGTACGGGCTTGGCTTTCTTGTAAGCTTCTTTATAAGCTTTCGAAGCAGCTATTTTATAAGCAATATCCGAAGAATCCACTTCATGATAAGAACCGCTTATCAAAGTAACCTTGCCTCCTAAAACCTCAAAGCCACCCAGACTACCCGAACACATCGCCTCCCGTATCCCTTCTTCGATCGGGCCTAAAAATTCTTTCGGAACCTCGTTAAACTTAGCCTCGTTTACAAATTGAAATTCTTCACTGGGTTCCAGACTAAGTTCGACATCCCCATACTGACCTTTGCCGCCGCTCTGCTTTATAAATTTCCCCTCAGCGGTCGCTTTCTGGGTAAAGGCTTCCTTGTACGAAACTTTCGGGTCACGTACTCTCGTATCAACCCTGGATTCCCTTCTTAGCCGTTCCATAATCACTTCAAGATGTAATTCCCCCATACCATAAATCAAAGTCTCACCTGTATCCGTATCCTTTTTAACCAGAAAAGTAGGGTCTTCTTCATGAATTTTATTCAAAGCAAATATAAGTTTCTGCTGGTCTGCAATGGTCTTTGGTAAAACGCTGGTGAAAATAACCGGCTCCGGTAACTGGGGAGGTTCAAAAAGAATCGGATTTTCGGGATTGGTCAATGTATGTCCGGTAGCGACATCCGAAAGACCGATAAAAGCGGCGATTTCTCCAGCTTCGATGGACTTCACTTCGTGTCTCTTATCGGCATGAACGAGAATAATCTTGGAAAGCCTTTCCAATCTATTTGTATTAACGTTCAATACCTTATCTCCTTTATGCATTTCCCCCGAATAAACTCTCACAAAAGCCAGCTTGCCGTGCGGGTCCGCTACTATCTTGAAAACAAGCGCGCTAAAAGGTCCGGCAGGGTCGCTTTCTCTACTTTCTACCTCATCGGTCCCCGGTTTCTTTCCGGAAGCCGGAGGAACGTCCAGAGGCGAAGGAAGATAATCGACAATTGCGTCCAGAACTTTTTGAACTCCCAGGTTTCTTAAAGCAGAACCCGCTATAACCGGGAAAAAATCAGCTTTAATCGTACCCTTTCTAATAGCTCTTTTTAAAATAGAAGAGTCCATTTCCTCTCCTTTAAGAAATTTTTCCACAACTTCATCATCATAGAGGCTTACTCTATCAATAAGCTCTTCCCTGCATTTCCTGGCAGTATCAAGATATTCCTCAGGTATTGGAATCGATTTATATTCAAGACCTTTCTCATCTTCCCATATCCAGGCTTTCATATCCACAACGTCAATTATACCTTTTAGCTTATCCTCCAGATAAAACGGAAATCCAAGAACCAGAGGAGTTACCTTGAGTCTTTCTTTCATCATCTCCACAGTCCCGAAAAAATCGGCTCCTTTCCTGTCCAGCTTGTTTACGAAAGTGATTCTCGGAAGATTGTACCTGTTTGCCTGTCTCCAAACCGTTTCCGACTGCGCTTCAACCCCTTCAACACCGCTGAATATAACCACTCCGCCATCAAGAATTCTGAGACTCCTTTCGACTTCTACGGTAAAGTCGACATGCCCGGGTGTATCTATCACATTTATTCTTTTCCCGTTCCAATAGATGGTGGTTGCGGCGGACATAATAGTGATTCCTCTCTCTCTTTCCTGGTCCATAAAATCCATAACGGTAGAACCCTCATCCACCTCACCCATTCGATGAACTTTCCCGCTATAAAAAAGAATCCTCTCGGTAAGAGTGGTCTTTCCCGCATCGATATGCGCTATTATTCCTATATTTCGAATATCAGGGATATCTACCCTTCTAGTTGAATGAACATTCTGTGTCATCAAAGATTCCTAATTTATTGAGATAAAGAGACTACCAACCGAAATGAGCAAAAGCCTTGTTTGCTTCCGCCATCTTGTGAGTTTCTTCTTTTTTCTTATACGCCGCACCTTCTTTTCTGGACGCCGCAATGAGTTCATTACAGAGTCTATCTTTCATTTGATATTCGCCTCTGCTTCTTGCAGCCGTTACCAACCACTTAACGGCAAGTGAAATTTTCCTGCCGGCTCTCACTTCTGCAGGCACTTGATAAGTCTGCCCCCCTACTCTTCTCGGACGTACTTCTACCATAGGCTTTACATTATTGATAGCCTGATTAAACACGTCAATACCCTCTTTTCCGGTGCGCTCCGTAATAAGGTCCACGGCTCCGTAGAAAATTCCCTCTGCCACGCTCTTCTTGCCTTCATACATTAGATTATTTATAAACTTCGATACCAGTTCGGAATGATACTTATAATCAGCGGTTATTTCTCTTACCGGCGATCTTCTTCTTCTCATTTCTCCTCTCCTGTACCACTCTTAGGCTTTTTTGTACCATAACATGAGCGGCTCTTTTTTCTATCCTCGACACCTGTCGAATCATAGACTCCTCTGACGATGTGGTACCTGACTCCCGGCAGGTCTTTAACCCTGCCCCCTCTAACCAGAACTATAGAATGTTCCTGCAAAGCATGACCTTCACCCGGTATATAGGCAGTAACGACTTTCCCATTAGACAGTCTCACTCTGGCAACTTTACGCAGAGCCGAATTTGGCTTTTTGGGAGTCGTCGTATATACTCTCAAACATACCCCTCTTTTCTGAGGACTGCCTTCGAGTGCAGGCGACTTTGTTTTTCTTTTAACTTTATGTCTCCCCTTCTTTACCAATTGATTTATCGTAGGCATACAAACCTCCTATGCTCTTTTTGCTTCCTCTGCTGCTGTTTCTTCTTCCTCTTTTTTGTATTTTAATTCTATTTTTCCAAAACCTCTAAATCCGGTACCCGCAGGGATCTTTCCTCCTATAATGACATTTTCCTTTAAGCCTTTAAGATAATCGGATTTCCCCTCTAAAGCAGCGTTCAAAAGCACCTTTGTAGTATGCTGAAAAGACGCTGCCGCAATCACCGAGTCGTGAGACAGAGAGGCGTGTGTAATACCGAGCAGTAATGGTTCAAATGTAGCGGGTTGACCACCTTCACTCGCAATCTTCATGTTGATATCCTTTATTTCCTTAGCATCCGCCACCTGTCCTTCAATGAAAGTAGTATCTCCGCTTTCGGCTATTTTAACCTTTCTGAACATCTGACGGACAATTATCCCTACATGCTTATCATCTATATTGACTCCCTGCATTCTGTAAACTTCTTGAATCTCGTTCAGAAGATATTGCTGTGCCGCTATTACACCTTTCACTCGAAGTATATCATGCGGGTCAACAAAACCTTCACATAATTTATCTCCGGCTTCTATCTTTTGTCCTTCGTGAACCATAAAATACTTGCCGTATGGAACTTTATATTTCCTTTTGTCTTTATCCGAATCAACATAGATCGTTCTTTTGCCCCTGGACACCTTTCCAAAGCGAACAATCCCGTCAATTTCCGAAATTATAGCTTTATCTTTGGGAGATCTGGCTTCAACAAGAGCTTCGACTCGCGGAAGTCCCCCTGTTATATCCTGAGTGCGGGCAATATCACGCGGTTTTTTAGCCAATAGAGAACCAACCTCCACAGTAGCGCCATCCTCGATAAACAGGTAAGAACCTCGGGGGACAGAATAATCAGCTACTTCTTTTTTCCCCGACCTGACCTCAATAGTAGGAAGATATTTACTCTTCGAACCATAAACTAACATTCTCTGTCTTTTACCGGATTCATCCACCACTTCCTTAAGAGTAATACCTTCTTTGATATCGATGAATTTGACCTTACCTTCTTTTTCTGCTATTATCAAATTGGAATAGGGTTGATACTCAAAAAGAATTTCTCCCTTCTTAACTTCCTGTTTGTCCGCGATTTTAAGTATCGAACCATATGGAATTTTATATCTTAATCTGCCCTCACTATGTATCAAATAAAGAGAAGAATTCCTGGAAAGAACAACCATCGGTTTATTTTCGACATCATTATAAATTAAATCCTTGGCAAATTCGATTCTTCCATCTTTTGGTGACTTCTGGTAAGATTCGGCGGCAGTACCTGAAGCTATTCCTCCGACATGGAAAGTCCTCAATGTCAACTGAGTTCCGGGCTCTCCTATAGATTGAGCGGCAATCACACCGACCGCGGTTCCGATTTGGACCAATTCTCCTGTCGATAGATCACTACCGTAACACTTCTGACAAATTCCCGTCTCCGATTCACAAGTGAGAACCGAGCGAATTCTGACAAACTCTACACCCGCTTCCTCAATCTCTCTACCAATCTCTTCTGTAATCCATTCCCCTGCCGGTACGATAATTTCACCCGTTAGAGGATGAATGACATCATCGGCAGTATAAGACCCATCTATCCTATCAAACAGAGACTCGACAATTTTTCCTCCTTCAACCAGAGCCGAAACATCCACGCCCATAACCGTTCCGCAATCTTCTTCGGTAATAACGACTGCCTGAGCCACGTCTACCAATCTTCTAGTCAGATACCCCGCTTCTGCCGTCTTCAATGCCGTATCGGTAAGACCTTTTCGAGCTCCATGGGAAGAAATGAAATATTCCATTTCGTTCAATCCTTCCTTGAAAGAATGAAGTATTGGCGTTTCGATGATTGCCTGGGAAGAAAGTTTCTTCTGCGGCTTAGCCATGAGTCCCCTTAGACCGCAGAGTTGCCTTATTTGATCCATATTGCCTCTTGCTCCGGAGTGACTCATCATATGAATAGGATTAAATCCTTCTCTGTCTTCCAATAGAGCTTTTTCTATCTCATTCTCTATTAGCTCCGTAGCCCTCGTCCATGTATCAATGATTTTATTGTAACGTTCTCCCTCAGTAATAACTCCCTGTACCTTATGCTGTCTTTCTGCCTCCTGTACCTTCTTCTGCGCTTCTTCTATAATTTTTTCTCTTTCTTGGGGAATAATCATATCCGTTAAACCAACGGTCAGACCGGACCGAGTCGCGAACTCAAATCCAAGCTCTTTAATTTCATCAAGAAACTCTGCTGTTTTATCCATACCAAGTTTTTTATAACATTGTAAAACCAAATTCTTTAATTCTTTACTCTCCAGAGGTTCATTTACCCATCTAAGGGGTTCCGGAATAACTTCATTAAAAATGGTCCTGCCTACTGTAGTCGTAAGCCACTGTCCTTTATACAAAAGTTTGATCCCATCGTGAAGTCCGACTATTTTTTCTCCATAGGCACAGACAACCTCTTCAATACTGCCAAAGAAACGTTCTATCTTTGCCTCGCCAGGACGTGACTTCGTGAGATAATAAATCCCGATAACTATATCCTGAGTCGGGACCATCAAAGGCACCCCGTTGGCAGGAGAAAGAATATTCCTGGATGCCAGCATAAGAAAATAACTCTCTAATTGTGCATAAGCGGATAACGGCACATGTACCGCCATCTGGTCACCATCGAAATCAGCATTGAAAGGCGGACAAACCATTGGATGAATACGTATTGCATTCCCCTCTACTAGCTTGGGTAGAAAAGCCTGTATAGAAACCCTGTGTAAAGTTGGAGCACGGTTTAAAAGAATAGGGTAACCATCTACGACCTCTTCCAACAGGTCCCAAGCCTTAGGGTCATTTGCTTCCAAAACTCTCCTTGCCTGTCTTATGGAATCAACAACTCCCGCCTCCTCCAATTTCCTGATAATGAAAGGCTTGAAAAGCTCCTTAGCCATTTTCTTGGGAAGACCGCATTCATATAATTTGAGGGTAGGGTCTACCGTAATAACAGATCTTCCCGAATAGTCTACCCTCTTACCTAAAAGATTCCTTCTGAATCTTCCCTTCTTACCTTTTAATGAATCGGTTATAGACTTAAGTGGTCTATTACCTCTACCTGTAATTGCCCTGCTTAATCTCGAATTATCCAACAAGGCATCCACCGATTCCTGAAGCATTCTCATTTCGTTTCTGAGTATCGTCGGTGGAGCATCGATTTCTATCAAATTCTTAAGTCTATTATTTCTTGTTATCACTCTTCTATAAAGATCATTAACATCGGAAGTGGCAAAAACTCCTCCCTCGAGAGGAACCAGAGGTCTAACATCGGGTGGAATAACCGGTAAAACGCGCAAGACCATCCACTCTGGCTTATTACCTGATTTAAGGAACGCTTCCACTATTGAAAGCTTCTGCAAGAATTTTTTCTTTTTGTGTTTCGAACCAACTGCTTTTATTTCTCTTTTTAACTCTTTCGATATTTCGGCAAGATCCAGTTCTTTTAAGAGCTCATAAATTCCTTCTCCTCCCATTTTGGCAACAAAGGCACCTTTATATTTTTCCTTCAAACCTATGTATTTCTCACTTGAAATAACCTGCCCTTTCTTGAGAGGAGCATCACCGGGGTCTATCACAATATAAGATTCGTAATATAAAATTCTCTGCAGTTGTATTTTTTTCAAGCCGAGCAATTTTCCTATTATACTCGGATTAACCTTATAATACCAAATATGAACAACGGGAACCGCCAGCTCTACGTGACCCATTCTCTCTCTTCTTACGCTGGACTTGGTAACTTCGACCTTACATCTTTCGCATATATGTCCCTTATATTTTGGTCCCTTATATTTTCCACAGTTACATTCATAATCTTTAACCGGACCGAAAATTCTTTCACAGAACAAGCCACCCATTTCGGGCTTCTGGGTTCTGTAATTTATGGTTTCCGCCTTTTTTACCTCACCATGAGACCAGGACAATATCTTCTCCGGATAAGCAAGAGAAAACCTGATAAGGTTGAAATGCCTGGGTAATCCTTCCTTAAATCTCCCTTCATTATATTTCATATTTTTCCTCCTCGCCTTCCTTAAGGAGTTCAACATTCAAACACAAACCTCTCAGTTCTTTAATAAGTACATCAAAAGAAGTCGGCAATCCCGGTTCCGGCGGGGGTTCTCCCTTGACTATCGCTTCATAAGCTTTATTTCTACCTTCCACGTCATCGGATTTAATGGTAAGCATTTCCTGTAAAGTATGGGCCGCTCCGTATCCTTCCAGAGCCCAAACTTCCATCTCTCCAAATCTCTGTCCTCCATACTGAGCCTTTCCTCCAAGCGGCTGCTGTGTAATCAACGAATAAGGACCTGTAGCTCTGGCATGATGTTTATCTTCGATCATGTGATATAATTTCATCATGTACATATAACCTACTGTTATCTTCTGGTCAAAGGGTTCACCGGTTCTACCATCATAAAGAGCAACTTTACCGTCTACAGGCAGACCGGCTTCTTTCAAAAGTTCCTGTATCTTTTCAATAGGAATGCCCTCGAAAATAGGACTACCTACTTTTATATTTAGTTTGTCGGCAGCCCAACCAAGATGGGTCTCCAGAATCTGCCCCACATTCATCCTCGAAGGAACTCCCAAAGGATTAAGCACGACATCCACAGGGGTCCCATCTTCCATAAAAGGCATATCCTCTTCCGGTATTACTGCCGCAACAACTCCCTTGTTACCATGTCTTCCGGAAACCTTATCTCCGATAGCAATTCTTCTTCGCTGCCCTATATAAACCTTAATCATCTTATTGACACCAGCAGCCAATTCGTCTCCTCTCTCAGCAACCTGGAGAGCATTTTCCATTTCCTTTTCCGTTCTTTCAATCAGTTCATCTATTTTTTCGATAAAACCTTTTATTTTAGGATATGCTTGCAGTTCTACCCATTGTTCTATTTTCGTTAAATGTTTCTCTTTGATTATTTGATTCTTCCTGACCAATATTTTTTGTTTTTTTCCCTTTTTCGCCTTTATCAAGATTGAATCTTTTGCTTTCTTACCAAGAAGTTCCTCTATTATGACCGAATTTTTTCTCCTTTTCAGTTCCTGTATCTTATTACCGTATTCTTCTACGACCCTATCTATGTTAGCTTTACGGGCATTCCTTTCCAGAATCACGGTACCAATAACCACACCATGTACATCCGATGGAACTCTTAACGATGTATCTTTAACATCCTCAGCTTTTTTACCAAAAATAGCTCTTAAAAGTTTTTCCTCGGGAGTGAGTTCCGTTTCTCCTTTGGGAGAAATTTTACCTACCAGAATATCGCCTTCTTTAATTTTGGCTCCGATTCTAACTGTACCTTCATCATCCAAATTTGCTGCGTTTTCTTCCGAAACGTTTGGTATTTCTCTGGTGGTTTCCTCGGAACCAAGCTTCGTGTCTCTAACCTCACAGGTATACTCCTCGATATGATAAGAAGAAAAAACATCTTCTTTCAAAAGTTTCTCCGAAACCACTATTGCGTCTTCGTAGTTCCAACCAAAATACGGAACGAGAGCAACCAACACATTCTGACCAAGCGCAAGTTCTCCGCCAGAGGTCGCTCCTCCATCGGCAATAACATCTCCTTTTTTTATTTCATCTCCCTTTTTCACAATAGGCTTTTGATCGACACAAGTATCCTGGTTGGTCCGTTCAAATTTCCTTAAGTGATAAATGTCATAAGGGTCTACCGAATAAGTTTCTTTGGTTTTAATCCATATCTCATCAGCCGTTACTTTATGAACGATGCCGTCTCTTTTAGCGAGGACCACTGCTCCGGAATCTATAGCAACTTTTCCTTCTATTCCGGTACCTACAAGAGGAGCCTCAGGCTTTATAAGTGGTACTGCTTGCCGCTGCATGTTGGAACCCATCAAAGCTCTATTGGCATCATCATGTTCCAAAAACGGAATAAGAGAGGAAGAAACCGAAACAAGCTGCTGAGGCACAAGATCTACATAGTCAATCTCCTCTCTTTTTACGAAAGGATAAGTATCTTTGCGCCTCGCCATAACATAATTATCGATAATCCTGCCCTTTTTATCTATATTTAAATTAGCCGGAGCTATAGTATATTTATCTTCCTCATTTACATTGAGGTACTCAACCTTATTAATCAAAACACCATTTTCGACTTTCCTGTAAGGAGTTTCTATAAAACCATCCTCATCGACTCGCGAAATGGAAGCAAGAGAGGTTATGAGTCCTATATTAGGTCCTTCGGGCGTTTCAATAGGACAAATACGACCGTAATGAGAATAATGGACGTCTCTCACTGCAAAACCTGCCGTATCTCTCGTAAGGCCACCGGGACCAAGAGCAGACAGACGTCTCTTATTCGTAAGTTCAGCCAAAGGGTTTGTCTGATCCAAAAACTGAGAAAGCTGTCCTGTAGCAAAGAACGAATTTAAAACACCCTTAATTTGCCTTGAGTTTATAAGTTCCTGAGGAGTTATATCTGTATCCTCGGAAACAACCATTCTTTCGGTAATGGTTTTCGACATTCTACGAAGAGCCACACGAAACTGATTTTCCAATTGCTCCCCAACAGTTCTAATCCTTCTGTTACCAAGATGGTCTATATCATCTTCTTCTCTTTTTCCATCCGCCAATTCCATCAATCCTTTCACTACATTTATAAAGTCCTCCGAAACAAGACAGAGTATGTTTTCGTCAACTTCCTGATTCAATTTCCTATTCAAAACATGTCTTCCCACTTTGGAGAGATTGAATCTAGCAGGATCGAAAAAAGAATTATAGAAATAATCCTTGGCAATTCTTAAATTAGGAGCATCCGTACCCCGGAGATAACGATAAATCTCGAGTATTGCTTCTCTACCATTTTTCGTCTTATCCTTCTTGAAAGCATTTAATATATAATCAATAGTTTTTTTCTCTGCTTCAGAAAAAACCCGAATCTCTTTTAATCCGGTTTCTTTTATCTTTTTAATATGCTCTTCTTCTATTTTATAACCAGCTTGAAGGATAACCTCTCCGGTCTCTTCGGAGACAATGTCTTTTGACACAACCTGCCCAAGTGCTTTCTTGTCAAGTTTAGTTTTTTCATCTTTAAAGAAAAGAGGAAGTATCTGTTCCGCATTATTCCATTTCCCTTCAACGGTTTCGAGCATAACATCGATTTCTTTTATGCGATCTATATACTTTTTGCTGTAATCTTTTTCCCTCAAAAACCCTATTAATTCCTTTCTTTCTTTCTCGAGTTTCTTAATATCTTCGAGATAACCCAGAGCTTTAACGAGAACCGTTATAGGGAAATTTCGCCTACCGTTCAAATTTACCTTAATTGCCTCGGTCAATTTTATGTTAAACTTCAGCCAGGACCCTCTATCGGGAATTATCTGAGCATTGTATTTGCTCCGAACCTCATCCACTTCTTCTTCTTCAAAATAGACTCCGGGAGCTCGATGAAGTTGGGAAATTATTACTCTCTCCACTCCATTAATTATGAAATCTCCTCTATCAGTCATAAGAGGAATACTGGCAAGAAAAACATCTTGCTCAATAGATTGCTTAACTTCCCGAAAAGGTTCAACCCCTTCTATTTCTCCCGCAAATTCGACTTTCTCAGGTTCTCCATATTCAATAAGTCTAAATCTGCCATAAAGAGAAGCCGAATAGGTAAGCTCTTTATCTTTTACCTGCTCGGGAGTATATTTGGGATCATCAAGATAGTAGTATAAATATTCTATTTTATACCTACCATGAATATCTTCTATAGGAAAAACCTCCCTGAAAACAGACTCCAGACCTGCATCAGGTCTGCCCTTCGGATCGGAGTTGTACTCCTGCAAAATGAACTTTTCAAAAGAATCTCTCTGCACAGACAAAAAGTCGGGAGGAGTAAAATCAACATCTTTCAAATTACCTACTCTACCCCCATCTGCGAAAAACTTCCTTTTAGGAGTCAACTAATTACCTCCTTTTGTAATTTTTTACTTCTTAATATAAAAAAGGAGCACAGCTTTCTTACCATGATGATATAAGAATTCTATGTTTTATATACCCGTTTGCTATAGATATAACTTTCAAATTCCGATTATTTAACTTCTACTGCGCCGCCTGCTTTCTCAATTGTAGATTTCATCGTTTCCGCCTCTTCTTTAGTGGCTGCTTCTTTTAATACCGACGGGGCTGACTCGACAAGCTCCTTAGCCTCTTTAAGACCCAGCGAAAGCAAAGATCTGACTTCTTTAATTACGGCAAGTTTACTATCTCCAAAAGACTTCAGGGTAACATTGAATTCAACCTTCTCCTCTGCCGCTGCCGCTGTTCCTCCAGCAACCCCGGCTACCTGAACTACCGGAGCCGCCGCGGTAACACCAAATTTTTCTTCCATTGCTTCTACAAGGCTATTAAGCTCAAGAATAGTCATTTCTCCAATCAAATCAATAACTTTTTCGGCATTTTTGGATAATTTTGTTCCTTCTGCCATTATTCCTCCTTTTGTTTTGCTATCTCAGATAAAACAACAATAAACTTCCTCGTTATCCCAGACAAAATAAAAGAGAGCTTGTTCAATGGGGAATTCAGAGAAGCCATTATCTTACAGTAAAGTTCTTCTTTTGGAGGTATCTTTGTCAGCTTAACAAAAATCTCATAATCAAAGTATCCTCCTTCGATAAAACCTCCATTGACAACCAGCGCTTCATTTTCTCCTTTAAAATCAGAAATTATTTTAAGAGGTTGAATGGGATCCTCATAACCAAAAACAACGGCCGTTGGGCCATTAACCAATTCATCAATATTACCTTCGCCGGTCTCAACGCTAAATACTTTTTTGAGTAAAGTATTTTTAAAAACTTTTAATTCAGCGTTTTGCCTTTTGAGACTTCTCCTGAGCTCGCTAAGTTGGGCTGCCCCAAGGCGCGGGAAACTCATGAAACACAAAGAATTGGCTTTTTTATATCTTTCGTTTATCTCTTTTACAATTTCCTCGTTTTGTCTTATACCCATTTTAACTCCCGGCAGTTATTTCCTTCTTTACATAATTCATATCAATATTAAGACCCGGACCCATAGTAGTTGAGAGAGTCATTCCTTTAAAATACTGTCCTCCTGCAGATGAGGGTTTCAAACTCCAGATCTTCTTTATCAATTCGATAAAGTTTTCACATAACTTGTTTTCTTCAAAGGAAACTTTCCCTATCGGAACGTGAAGATTTCCGGCATCATCTACCTTAAAATTAACTTTCCCTTGTTTTATCTCTTTTATAGCCTGTCCGATATCTTTAGTTACCGTTCCTGTTTTAGGCGTAGGCATTAAACCCCTCGGGCCAAGTACTTTTCCCAACTTCCCGATTTTGGGCATCATTTCGGGAATAGCAACAATTGCATCACATTCCAGCCAGCCCTTCTCTATTTTTTCTACGAATTCCTGGCCTCCTACCCAATCTGCTCCCGCCTTCTCGGCTTCATATACCAACTCACCTTCAACGAATGCAAGAACTTTCTTTTCCTTGCCGGAACCATGGGGAAGTAGAAATGTCCCTCGAACCATCTGATCCGATTTTTTCGGATCAACTCCAAGCCTTATAGCTACTTCCACCGTCTCATTAAATTTTGCGGAAGCCATTTTTTTAATCATACTGACAGCTTCCTTGATATCAAGCTTTTTTTCCTTAGAATAAGAAGAATTTAATTTCTGATACCTTTTACTCCTTTTCATCGTTCACACCTTCCTCAATCAGCATTCCCATTGAGTGAGCAGTACCCTCTATAACCTTTATTGCTTTATCCATATCATCGGTATTAAAACTTTCCATCTTCGACTCGGCAATCTTTCTAACCTGTTTCTTCGTTACAGTAGCAACTTTTTCTCTATTGGGCTCTCCGGAACCTTTGACGATGCTTGCAGCTTTCTTCAATAAAAACGAAGTAGGGGGGCTTTTCATTATAAAATCAAAAGTATTATCCTTATAAACAGTAATAATCACAGGAATCAAATCATCTCCCCTATCCTTACTTCTTTCGTTAAACTGCTTGCAGAACTCCATAATATTAACACCATACTGACCAAGAGCTGGGCCAACCGGAGGTGCAGGAGTAGCCTGTCGAGCCTGAATCATCAACTTAATCTGTCCTCTTTCTTTTTTTGGTGGCATCTTTTCCTCTCTTAAATTAATTCTACCTGACTATAACTTAACTCAACCGGCGTCGACCTTCCGAAAACGGTAACCATAACAACCAATCTCTCTTTTTCTCTGTTCAACTCTTTTATCGTTCCATTGAAATCCGTAAAAGGGCCATCGATTATTCGAATTGTCTGACCCTCTAAGAATCTCGTATCGTTCACCTCTTCTACCGTCTCCATAAGACCAAGAATTTTATCCGCTTCTTCATCCGATATTGGCTGGGCGGATTTTTTACCCAGAAAACCCATTATCTTCGGAGACTCGGCTATAAGCTGCGTCACAGCGTCGTCTTCTGCCGCATGAATCAGAATATAACCGGGATACAATCTCTTTTCCTTAGCCTTAATTTCGCCTTTCTTATCTCTAACTTTAATCATTCTTTCAGGAACGACAATCTTATCTATCAGTGCATCCATCTTTTTCTGCTTCCTCTGCTCGGCAAGATAATTACAGATGTTCTTCTCCTGTCCTGTAAAGACATGAATTATAAACCATTTATATTTATTATTTGCACCCATACAAATCTACATCCATACAATCACTATTTTACCAAAAAAATGAAAACCCTAGAGAAGAAAATATCAAGCATCCAGATAATGGAAGCCAGAATAGCCGAGAATACTATCACGATAACCGTAGATGCTCTCACTTCACTACCTTTTGGCCATGAAACTTTGAACAGTTCCTGCTTTACTTCTTTAAAAAAATTCACTATCTTCTCTAACATTTCATCTCCTAAAAGCAGGCCTGGAGGGACTTGAACCCCCAACCCCCGGATTTGGAGTCCGGTGCTCTAGCCAGTTGAGCCACAGGCCTATTTTTCTTTATGAAGCGTATGCTTCTTACAACGCGGGCAATACTTTTTTAGCTGCAATTTCCCCTTTTCGGTCTTAGCCCTATTTGTTGTATAATTAATAACTTTACACTCACTACAAGCCATACGAACGATTATATTCAAATTTTACTCCTGAATGGTTGTTACCACACCGGCACCAACGGTTCTTCCGCCTTCTCTTATGGCAAAAC
>CAZGBM010000015.1:0-34992 GCA_964523975.1 uncultured bacterium
TCTGTAGGTGGAATCCGACTAATGGTTGCTTTACCAATTGAAGCTATGGTTCGCGTAAAAAAGGGTAGGAAAAGAAAGACTCTTAAGGGGAAAAGTTAATTCGTAGATTAAATTTAGTTTAAAAGATAGGGATTTTGTTAAAAATCAAATGGGAGTAAGTTAAATAATGAAAAGTATATATTTTTTATTACCTGCGTTGCTTGTAATTTTTATTTCTTTCCTTATAATTAGAGCATCTGCGATTGTTTTGATGATGACAGGAATGGAAAGAAAAAAAGCTATGTTTCAAGCTCTTTCTGCTTTTACCGGAACAGGTTTTACAACTAAGGAAGCTGAGATGGTGGTTAGTCATCCTCTACGGAGACGAATTGTTAGCTGGCTTATGATACTGGGTAATGCTGGAATAGTTACAGTTATTATTACTGCAACATCTTCCTTTGTCTCCAGTAAAGGTTATGTTTTGCCTATAAATATTTTAATACTTTTGACTGGAATATTTTTGATTGTTTTCATTACGGGGCGTAAAAGTCTTATGCGGAATTGGGAGAGATTTGTTGAAAAAAGGTTTATTAAATATTCATTTATTGAGGAAGGCGTAACAGAGGACCTCCTTCATCTTTTAGAAGGGTACGGTCTTGTGAAAATTATAATATCAGAAAACTCTTCTTTTATAGGTAAAACTATCTCGAGACTTGGTTTTTCGACAAAGAAGATACTTGTGCTGGGGATTGAAAGGAAGAAAAAATGGTTTTCGTTTCCCAGCGATAAAGAGAAAGCAGAAGCAGACGATAGACTAGTAGTATACGGTCCGCTGGAGTCTCTAAAAGAACTTTCTCGTGAGAATTGATTTTTTGGTATGAAGAATTTTGTTAAAGTCGGTAAATTAATGAAAATTTTTTTAAAGAAAGTTCTAATATCTTTTTTACTAATATTATTGCTATTATATCTTTTTGCTTCAATCAAACCTTTTCAAAAGTCGGCTGTAAAATTCTTTTTAAAATCTTTTGAAGAAGAAAATGGTATTCAGTTAACCTTCAGGGACGTTAGCGGAAATCTTTTTCACCACTTAAATTTTAAAAACGTTAAAATCGGCGAAATATACGAAGCACCTGAGGTTGATATTTCCTATAATATTTTTGCTCTGATAGGAAAGAATAAAAGAATATCGACTTTTTACGCAAAGCAAGCAGTCGTATATCTCGATGAAGCTTTAAAGCTAAATTCTGACGAAAAAAATGGAGAAAAAGGGTTTATTATGATAGACTCTTTTGTTATAGATTCAAGCAACGTCAATTATAAAAATTTTACTTTACCTTTTTCCTTGTTAATGAAAATTAAAGAAAACAGCATTGAAATTAAAAGATTTTCTTTGGATTATCCCGAATCGAATTTTATTTTTGCAGGTGATTATAATTCAGACGGGAAGCTTATTTTTTTTCATAAGTTTAATTTAAATTTAATGGAACTTGCAAAGACAGAAGGTAGCATATCGTCAGAAGGGAAATTAGAGGGTACAATCAAAAATCCTGTTGGTTATGGAGATCTATCATTTTCCTCTCAACGCTTTGGTGAAATGGCAATATTCTATGAGGTTAAAGATAGTAACTTATATCTTAAGAATATAGATATAAAGAATAAATCAGTTTCACTTGAAGGGGATGCAAAGTTCAACTTTATTAAAAAAGAAGGTATTTTTTCTTTTATCGGAACGACAATAGAGCAAAAAATAAATATTGACGGAAGTTTTGACAAGCATACTGTTTTAGCCAATTTGCAGGGCAAAAAAATCGATGCATTATTAGAATGTAATTTGGGAGATACGATAAATCTTAATCTTAAGGGTAAGTATAAGCGTTCTCCTTTAAATATGACTTTATACTATATTTCCGAGCGTTTAAAAGGAATTTTTTCCGTACCATATTTTTCTGTAAACGAAGATGTTTCTTTGGAGCAGATAGCCGGGGATTTTGATCTAAAATTAAGTAATAAAAGGGTTAATGGAAAAGTCAATCTTAATATTGAAAAAATACTGTTTCATTCTGGAGAGGTTGGAGGTCTAAATGTCTTTTCCGATTTTAAAGAAAATAAAGCAATATTAGAAACGGCAGGTTTAATTAATGGCAAAGGAGAATTTCAGCTTGAAAAGCCTGCGCTTTTTTTCTTTGATTTTAGCATGAAAGATTTTAATGTTGGTGTTTTTTTACCGGAAGGAAACGGCAAAACAGATTTTTCCGGAAAAGTAAAGGGAGATCTTTTAAAGCCGCGGGATATTTCGTTTTCTTTGTATATAGAAAATTTCGAGTCAAGGTTTAGAGATTATAGCATAGGTTCAGTGGGGGAAATTCATATTAAATATTTGTATCCTGATGTTTTGTTTTCTCCTTCTGTAATTTCGGTTAATGAATCTAAATTAAATTTTTCCGGAGAAATTCCAATATTAGAAAATGGAGATATTAAATTATATTTTTCGACTCAAAAGTTTCAACTTGACGTATTAAATCTTTTTTTTAAAAATTATGATTTAAAAGGTTTTTTGGATGCAAAGCTGTACTTATCCGGTAAAAGAAAAAAACCGGAAATCTCAGGGTTCGTGAAACTTGATAGTTTATTTCTATTTATGGCAAATGATACACTCGGACCGGTTAATATTAGTGCCGAGGCGAACCGTAATAATTTAAAAATTAATATTTTGATAGCCGAATTTAGAGATATCGTTTTGGAAAATTTCGAACCGATTTCTGTAAAATTCGAAAAAGATTTTATTGAGATAGAACCTTCTAAAATTAGACTTTTCGATAATTATATATCTTTTTCCGGGACTATTCCCGTCCCTTTTAAAAACGAAATGGATTTCAATATTTCTACAGATGAGTTTATGCTGAAAGGATTAAACTCATTAATACCGGGGAAAATAAATGATGGGAATCTCTCTTTTAACGTTAAAATACTTAAAACAAAACCTTTTCCCTCTTTAAGTGGAGAGATTATAGTCGATGACCTCGTTTTGCAATTTAAAGATAAAAGTCCTGTGGGACCGTTAAACCTGAATCTGGGATTATCCGGTGATACTGTTAGGATAAATAAATTTGATTTTTTGATACATGGTGAAAAAATTGTCAATGATGATGCCGTAATATTAAATTTAAAGCGAGAATTTGTTGAAATTTCTCAAGGAAGGTTTAAAATAGGAGATAATCCTTTTTCGTTTCATGGGAAGATACCGTTTGATAAAAATTCCGAATTTGATATTTATTGTAATTTTAATTCTCTCGATATTTCAATTTTTTCACCTCTTTTCCCGGGAAGTGTTTTTTCCGGTTTTGTTTCATCATCGGTAAATTTGAAAGGAACGCGTGTCAAACCTCAAGTATATGGAAATTTAGTATTGGAGGATAATAATTTTAAAATTAAAGAGAACTATTTTGGTTCTGTTAACGGAACTTTTTCTTTTAAAAGTGATATGATTGATTGTTCGGATATTGTTGTGGGTTTCAATAAAGGATATGCTCTTATAAACGGTAGTATCGGACTTAACCAAAGTGCTTCTTTAAATGTTGATTTTCGAGAAATTGTAATACCGATAAAAAAGAAATCACATTTGAATTTAAATGGGAAATCACAGCTTTCAGGTAGTCTTGATGTTTATTCGGTTTCAGGTGAGATGAGGCTTGATGGTGTTTATATGGATCCGTTTGAAAATCAATTAATAGGCGGTTTGTTGAAAAAAGCTAACCGTCCGGCAAGTAAGAGTTCAAATATTTTAGAAAAGATAAGACTTAATATAGGAATTGGTTCGGATTTTATTGTTAATAATAGGGAAGCTTATATAAAAACCGAAAGTGATCTTTATGTATCGGGTACAGCGTCCAAACCTGGAATGTCCGGAGAAACAAATATAATTGAGGGAGGGCATTTAAATTATTTGGGCACCAAATTCAATATTAATGAAGGTATCATCAATTTCATAGATCCTGCGGCTCTTAAACCTGAATTGAATTTAAGAGCTTCAAGTGAAGTTTTGCATGAGGGGATTAATTATTTGATATTTTTGAATATTTCGGGATCTCCTGAAAAATTGAGAATAGAGGTTTCTTCGGATCCTTATATGCCGGTTCAGGAAGTACTTGCACTTTTGATAACAGGAAAGACAAGAAAAATCGAACCTTTATCAAGCTCTCAAGGAATAGGAATGAAAGCGGTTAACCATATACTTGATGTAACCAAGGGCAGGGTTGAGGATCGTCTCGCCTCAGTCCTGGGTGTTGAGAAAGTTACATTAGATAATTCTATGAAAATCGGACTTGAAAAACAAATCGGAAAAAAAATGAGAGTTTCTTATAAAACCGGTTTTGAAGATTTTACAAAGCCTCAGTTGGTTATTTATTACGACCTTATACGCAATATTTCGGTATTTTCAATTTATGATAGGGAAAACAGAGATGTTGAAGCCGGTTTTGATTTTGATTTGAAAAAATGATTGGATATTTTACTGTTGTGTTATTAATATCCTCTCCCGAAATTGTCCGTTCGATCAATTTTTCAGGGCACTCGAATCTAAAAGAAAAAGAATTGCGTTCGGTAATGCTCTTAAAATCCCCCGGAATCTTTTCCAAAAGCAAATTTGATGAGAGGATTCTGGAAGGTGACGTTGACGCGATTAGAGCTGTCTTTGTTAAAAACGGATATCTTTCTTCCAACATTACTTATAAGTATAAAGCAGACTCTTCCGATTTGGTTGATATAGATATTTTTATAGAAGAGGGTGAACGAGTATTTGTCAAAAACGTTGAATTTAGCGGGAACACTATTTTCGATTATAAATTCCTAAGCGAAAGCATTGAAACCAGCGAAGGAGAGCCGTTTAATCCTTTCCTTCTTGAAAAAGATTATTCTGAGCTTATATATAATTATGATAAAAATGGTTATCATGATATTTCGGTAACCTCAACAATAGATATTCAAGAAAAAGAAGCTAATATAGTTTATAATATAAAAGAGGGAAATAAAATTTTTGTTTCAAATATCGATATCGAGGGTCAGCGTAATATTCGTAAAGATAGACTTAAAATAGGTATTGGACTAAAAGAAGGTTCTATTTTAACGAACGATAAACTTTATGATTCTAAAAGGAGGTTAAACGAACTTGATTTATTTTCACGAATAAGAATTATCGAAACCGATTCATCGATACACCGTAATCTGCTGTATAATCTGGAAACTAAAGAACCTATTGCCCTTCGTTTACGTGTTGGGTATTCTGCGCTTGATAGGGCAAAGTTAACCTTTATGGTATCGCACAAAGATTTTCTAAACTCATTAAGGAGTATCAGTTTATTGGGACGGATTGGTTTAAGAGAATTAGGTTTAGAGATAAATTACAGAGACCCTATAACATTTGGAAGATGGTTGAGTAACAGTTGGGGGATAAAGGGTGGATATAAAAGAGAGATTGGATATGATATAGGAAGATTCGGAGCATATTCTATGCTTTTGCCAAGGCCATTCTATTTACGTTATGACTTAGAAAGGGTTAGTCTTTATAATGTTGAGATAAGTGATATTGAGGAGCAATCTCTGGATTGGCTGCAAAAAATATCGGCTTCTCTTATGTTAGACAGACGAGATGATGCCATTAAAGTTCGCGAAGGATATTTTATGTTTAACAACTTGGAATTTGAGGATATTATTTCCGGAACGTCTGCCAGTTTTTTGAAAAACGATTTTAGATTCAGCAAATTCGTTGGAATGGGTAACTCGACGATTGCTTTAAGGACTAATACAGGCATTATCTTGCCTTTTAATAAGGAAGCTTCCGTCCCCATATATAATAGATTCTTCCTTGGAGGTGGCTCCACACTCAGAGGATATGCTGAGAATAGTGCAGGCCCCAAGGATGTCAACGATAATCCTGTTGGCGGGAAAAGATATTTTCTAACATCTTGTGAGTTAAGAGTACCTATATTTTCAAATTTTTATGGCGCAGTATTTTCCGATCTCGGTTCGATCTCGGAAGATTTCGAAAGCAACAACTTTAATGTTTTAGGTTCCGCAGGAGTCGGAATCAGATTTTATACTCCGATTGGACCTTTGAGACTTGATTATGCCAGAAACTTCGAGGGCGAATCTGCATGGCATTTCGCGATCGGAGAGGCTTTTTAGTTTAATGGTTGCCTGCCAATTATCTCCTTCATAATTTTATAATTTAGTATCATCAAAATTTAAAAAGCAAAATGACTTGATATGCTATCAGCTATCCGCCTTCCGCTTTCCGCTAAACCCAACTCCACCCACCATTCTTTAACATGTAGAAAATGTAGAACTTGTAGTTTTTATTTTTTTTACATTTCTATATTGGCTACATGTCCTACATGTGCAAATTTTTTTGTTTTTTCTGCGGTTAGCCGTGAGCGACTTGTGACTTCCAATTGATATTTGATTTTTGAATTTTAGCGGCTCTGCCGCGATAGGGTTTCTTTCAAGCAAATTCATCTTGACTAAATCCGGAATTCGTTTAAGATATTTTTAAGGATTATGGATGATAAACTTATCGAAAGATATTTAAAAACAGCGATTATCTTAACTTTCGGATATTTCGTTGTCGAAGTTATAGGAGGACTTATTTCCGGTTCCCTTTCTCTATTGGGAGATGCGGGGCATATGTTCAGAGATGTTATTTCTCTTTCAATCACATTGAGTGCCCTCAAGATTGCAAAAAAACTCCCAAGTAAAACAAAAACATTCGGATATCACAGAGTAGAGATTTTGGCGGCATTTTTTAACGGGTCCCTTCTAATTGTAATCAGCGGATGGATATTCCGGGAAGCTTTCCAGCGATTTCAAAATCCGGTTCCGATTGATAGTACCGTGATGTTTTTTACCGCTTTTATAGGTCTTGTCGTAAATGTTTATGTTGCTTTTATCCTGCGCGGGAGTCAGGACATAAATATCAGATCGGCTTTCCTGCATGTCTTCACGGATGCTCTGGCTTCTTTCGCGGTTATACTGGCTTCAATATGGATATTCTTTACCGGACGGACGATAATTGACCCGATACTTGGAGGAGTTATAGCGATATTTGTCTTGTTCTCCGCCTTTACAATATTACGTGATTCTCTGAATATCTTACTTGAATTCACTCCTAAGGGCATTGATTTAGATGAACTTGTCGAAACCATAGAAAACATCGAAGGAGTCGAAGGGATTCATAATATTCACCTGTGGAGTTTGTGTTCGAACTTATACGTTATGGACGCCCATATTTTTACAAATATATCTGCTATGAGTGATATCGAAAAAATAAAGGCAAAAATCAAGAAAAGCCTGGAAAAAGATAATATAAAACACTCGACTCTTGAATTTGAATGCAAGGAATGCGTTCAAAAGAAAAAAGTCGAAAAAATGGAACACTGATTGTCCGAATTAAAAAAAACGCAAACTACAACCACTACATGTTGAGAGCAGCTTTTGTCTAATTTGGCTTTCGTTTAAAATAAAATATCAAAATGTAAAAAGCAAAACGACAAATAAAAATGCAAAAACATCTCTATATTCCACCCAAAACAACCTATTTTTTAACAACAAATTGCACAAATTTCACAAATAAATTAGAACAATCATTTTTATTAACATATAAAATAAAGACTGTTTTCTCAATATTTGTGTCATTTATGTGATTCGTTGTTTCTTTTTTGATTAGTTCGTTGGGTCGTTAGGCGGTTGGATGTTTAAAACAGAAAAAATTTGGGTGTGGTGAGGCTCTGTGTTCTCTGTGTCTCTGCGGCAAATTCTTTTTATGAATTTTGATTTGTGTTTTTACATTTTGATTTTTGATTTTTACATTATAATGGTTTTGCCGCATTACGGAACATTTGTTCAGTTAAATCGTCTTTTTATGTGAAAGTCGCCTATTGACTTATACAAAATACAACTTATGTTATCATAAAAAATCCTGGAGGGATAATATGATATTTTTGATTTTATTTTCTGCCTTTTCCTTTAGTTCAAAGGAAAAGCCCGCTGCTAACGAAAAGCCTGTTGCGATAGTGGCTAACAAAGAAATTTTCGAAAAAGATATTCCGAAAAACGTAACACTTGAACAACACCTTAGAAATCTTGTTTTTTTTGAGATGGCAAAAGAAAAGGGATATGTTGACTCGGCAAAGACAAGTGAAGATAAAAACTTCGAGAAAGAAATAATAAATCGATTCTTGAGAAAAAAAGTAATGCCGGTCTCCGAGCCAACATTATATGAAAGTGTGTCATTTTACGAAAATTCGAATAAGAGAGCAAAAATACAGCTCATTCAAACCGAAAAATTCACCGAGGCGTTGAAAGCCTACCTGGAAGTGCTTAAAGGCGCGGATTTCGGAACAATATCCGAAAAGTATTCGACCAATCCGGAGATTAAAGAAAGAAAAGGTCTTCTGGACCAGCCGATACGTTGGTCGTACACAATGCCGTTTGGATTAAAAAGAGTATTCGATATGAAAAAGGACGAAGTTACGCTTCCCGTGAAATACGGGCCAACCTGGAATATAGTTAAAATCATTGAAGTCAAAAGGGTTACTCCGGGAAAGAATATTGAAATGCCGGATATTATCAAAAGACCGTCGTTTAAGACGCAGCTTTCCAGAGCGAAAACATCGTTTAATATGGAAAAATTGTATAAACTTGTTACCTGGGTCGCGAATCCTAAAACTGAGCCGGAGGGTATTTCCCTATTGGCAAAAAGGCTGGCTGAATCGGAAGGAAAATCCTTCCGGGAAGAAAAAGTTTTCGAAGACCATGACATGAATGTCGTTCTGGCAAGAAGCACGATTGGAGAATACAAAATCCGTGATTTTGTAACCGACGCTTCGGGGACGAGGAGTTTATCCGTATTCGCAGGAAACGACGAAACGGTTGCCGGATTTATAAACGACCAGATTCTAAACAGGTTTTTCGTGGCAATGTCTAAAAGAACCGGAATTCAAAGAGAGCCTTCTTTTATCGAAGCTTATAATACGAACATCCGGAATTCCACTCTGGATTTCTTTAAAAGAAAGGAGATTATGAATATAATTGCCGAAAACGAAGACGACTTGAAGAATTTTTACGATAACAATAAAGAAAAATATAAAGTCGAAGAAAGAAGAAAGGTGTCTATAATCGAAGTGAGAGGAGAACGGGAAGCTCAAGAAATAAGAAAAAAACTGCTAAAAGGGAAAAAATTCGAGACCCTTGCTTCGGAGAAGTCAATCGGAAGAGAGAAGAAAAAAGGGGGTGAAATCGGTTACATAGGGAAAGCCCAAAGAGGTGCTATAGGGCAGGAAGCATTCCTTTTGAGAAAAGGAGTAATATCGAAGCCCTTCAAGACGGAAAAAGGTTGGGCAATTATTAAAGTAACGGATATTAAACGAAGTTACGTGCCCGATTACTCCGAAGTAAAGGCTTCAGTTAGCTACGATTACAGAATGATTAAAGCAAAAGAGATTGAAGATAAAATTTTCGAACAAAACAAAGATAAATATGGACTTAAGGTATTGTCCTGAAAACGCATAATGAGGAGGTACTTTTATGCTTAAGACAAGGAATTTATTAATAATTTTTGTACTTGGTGTTCTTTTAATGGCAGTTAACTGTAAAAAAGGAAAAGAAACCGAAGGAAAAGTAATAGCTAAGGTAGGAGATGTTTCTTTGACCATGGAAGATTTTCTCCAGCAGGTACCGGCGCAAATTCTGGTTCAGACATCTGCAGAAAACAGGAGAGCGCTGCTTGAAAATTGGATAGCCAACGAAATACTGTATAAAGATGCTCTGAAAAAAGACTTTATGGGCAAACCGGAAATACAGGGAAAAATAGAGCAGTTTAAGAAGCAGTTGTTGACGAGAGCTTACCTGCAGGAGATTTTAGCTGAAGTTCAATTTGTCTCCGACCTTGAGGCAAGAAGTTATTTCGAGAATCATAAAGACGAATATAGCTCGATTGTAGAAGTCTCTCATATATCTTCGAATTCAAGTCAGCAGGCGGAGGAAGTTCTTTCCAAATTGAAAAAAGGAGCGAGTTTCACCAAAGTCGCAAAAGAATACTCAACCGATAGCGAAACTGCACAAAATGGAGGATATCTTGGGTCTTTTAGAATAGGTGAACTTGCTGCTTATCCCCTTTTTGAAGAAGCCGTGTTTAAATTAAAAAAGCCGGGTGAAATATCCGAAGTAGTTCAAACGGAATTTAATTATGATATAATAAAATTGCATTCAAGAAAAAAAACAGCAACAAATTATGAAGACATATCCAAATCGATAATATTGAAACTCAGGACGGAAAGATTCCAGAAAAGATCCGAAGCCCTCGTAGATTCATTAAAAAAAGTATATTCTTACAAGATATTCCCGGAGGTTCTGGAACGGGAAATGGGGATTCCTCTGGTAGCTCCTTCGGGATTCCCTGCTTCCACCTCTGAACCTTCCGAAGAATAATATGCCTTTAATCTTTTGTTTGTTCCTGGCGTTCGATGAGCTTGCCTGCGTTATTGACAGGGAACCGATAACCAAGGAAGAAATAAAATACATCTCGATATTTTATCCCGGAGTCAGTTATTACGAGATGATCGACAGGATAATAAACAATAAGATTATGGAGCACCTCGCAGAAGCGGAAACGCTGGAAGTAAGTGAAGAAGAAATCGCCACAATGAAAGAGGGATTAATGTCAAACAACCCGGGGATTGCTTCCATGATTACGGACGACTACATCGATAAACTCTACACCGAGCAAATTAGAATCCAGATTTATTCAAATAAACTTCTCGGCACCAGGTTCAGGGAAAAACTGAAAGTCTCGCCTACCGAGATCCAGAATTTTTACCAGAACCATAAAGACTCCCTTATATTGCCGGAATCGGTAACTTTTGAAAAAATGCAAATCCCGGTATTGACACCCGAGAATAACCGTTTATTAAAAAAAGCAGAGAATATACTCACCGAGTATAAAAAAGGGGCGGATTTTACTTCACTCGTAAAGAAATATTCTGACGATGTTCTCACCATTCCTTACGGAGGAAAACTTGGAAAATTAGCTCCTAACGAGATACCTCCTTACCTTGCGGGATTACTTGAACTGGGGGAAGGTGAAGCAGGAATATTTGAATCTCCAAGCGGATATCATATCATAAAGTTGGAAGAACGAGAAGGGATGGATCTGGTTCTGTCGCAAATATTGTTGCAGTTCAAATTCAAGGAAGGAGAAATTAAATCTGCCGAAAAAAGGACTTTAGGAATAAAAAAGCAATGGGAAACGGGAGATTCAACATTTGCGGATAAAATTGAAACAATAGGCCCATTGCCTATTCAGGCTCTTCCACCGGGCCTCTACTCTTTGCTTGACACTCTGGAAACCGAACAAATAAGCGACCCTATTTTAGAAGGAATGAACTTCCATCTTATCAAAATCAAGGAGAGACAAAAAAATAGAATACCGGAGCTTTCAGAAATAAAAGACCGTTTAAACGGTTTGTTGGTGCAGCAAAAAATGGTGAATTTGATAGATGAATTGCTCGAAAAAGAAAGAAAACATATATTTATCAAAAAAATATGAATTAAGTTTGCAATTCGGGAGGAAAAATTTAGATAATTATAAATGATAGGAATTACTCTCGGAGACCCGGGGGGGGTCGGAATCGAGGTTGTACTTAAATCTCTCTCTGATTTTGAGAGAAATTTTATTCTTTTTGGCAGCCGGAAAGCTCTTGAATATTACATGAAAAAATTAGATCTCAAAATTCCAAAAACCGTAAAAATAAGTGACATCAAAGGTAACTTCTCTGTCGGCAAAGTCAGCAAAACAAATGGTAAAATTGCTTACCAGTCTTTGATAGAAGCCATAAAAGCCGCAAAACAGGGGTTGTGCAAAGCAATAGTAACGGCTCCTCTAAATAAAAAAGCACTTCATCTTGCCGGCTTTAAATATCCGGGTCATACGGAAATCCTTGCTGAAAATTTTTCCTGCAGAGATTTTGCAATGATGATGGTTTCGGACGAAATGAAGATAGTTTTCGTAACCACCCATATACCTTTATCTTCGGTTCATTCGATGATTTCTAAAGCACGAATTATAGAAAAAACGAAATTCGCAGACAAGTATCTTAAACTATATTGGAATTTACAAAAACCATCCTTCGGAATCCTTGCGCTCAACCCTCACGCCAGTGATCACGGGCTTTTCGGGAATGAAGAAGAAAAAATAATAAAACCTGCTATAAGAGAACTGCAGGAGGAAGGGTTCAATGTAGAAGGTCCTTTTCCCGCCGATACCTACTGGAACTCCCAGAATAAAGATTGCACAATCGCTTTGTATCACGACCAGGGAATGATTCCCTTCAAAATAAAAAGTTACGGTAAAGGAGTAAATGTTACTCTGGGCTTGCCCGTTCCCAGGACTTCTCCCGACCACGGTACGGCTTTTGACATAACCGGCAAAGGTATTGCCAACCCGGGCAGTATGAAAGAAGCCATCCGCCTGGCAATCAAGATGACAAATGTTCGAACTCCTGCTGCTAATATCTTATATTAATATTTCCGGACTTTCGGATAATATATACTATCGGGATGAACTCTCTAAATCTTCAGCTATAGCAGAAGATTTTATTATAAGTAATTATTATTATAACGGGTATTTCTTATATTCCGAACCCGAAAAAAATCTGAGCGAGTGGAGTGATGAGTCCTTCGAAAATAATTTCAGAAAACTTCTTGGAGAAGAAATCCGAAAAATATCGAAAGCGTCCAGAGATAAAACCAAAGAAGGCATAATACCCGATATTGACCTCGACTTAAATATGCCCAGAGGACTCACCTATATATTGGGAGAGGGAGGGCATATAGAAGTTAAAGGGTCTCAAACAGTAGATCTAAATGTAGAGAAAAATACATATTCTTACACTTATCAGAATTCGTACTCCGGCTACCCTCAAATCATACTCGACCAGAGACTTCTGGCAGATATAAACGGTACGATAGGCACAAAATTAAATGTCGCGATCAATCATGATTCAGAAAGACCTGACCAGGACAACAAGCTGAGAATATGGTACGGAGAAACAGGTGTGAATTCGGAGGTTGAGGATGACATAATACAGGAACTGCGTCTGGGTGACATCGGAGGCTCGTCGGGAAATGAAAAGTTGTTCGGTATTGCAACGAGGGGAAAATTCGGTTCTACCTTATTCGATTTAAGTGTTGGTAAGCTGGAAAGCGATGAGGAATCCGGTAGTATATCTCTGACTACGACCACTCAATCAATCACTCGTACTGAGTATCAATACGTAAAAGACGAGTACTTCTATACCGGCTTACCAAGTGTTTCGGATTCTTTAATAAAATACGGTCTCTTCTATAGAGTGTCAGATGATAGTTTCGCGATACCCACAACTCTATTGGATTTCAGAGGTGACACTTTGACTGTTGGGGGAACAGTTCCCTTCTTGCCACTTGAGTACGAAAAGGATTATGTACTACGAGAATTTTTGCTGTCGGACAACAAAAGATTACCTTATTTTCATATCTTAAATAAATCAAAGATAAGTAAAGGATTAGGTGTTTATTTGATATATGCCGACGCTGCAGGTAATATAGACACTCTCGGCGCTATTGCAGAGAACGGACAGATAATTAATTCTCTTACTCTCTATGAGTTAAAATCAGCATACCCCCAACCTTACGAAGCTTGCTGGTACATGCAGATGATGAACATATATGACTTCGGAATAACGGCTACGCCGGAAATCAATATTGAAATTTACAAAACAAACTCAACCGGAAACGATAGCCCGACGAATGATGACAAAGTCCCATACGCTGAACTCCTGGGTGTTGTTGATACAAATGGTGCAGTGATACGTTCTCAAATACTCTGGGAAGACGGATGTCTTGCGTTTCCAGAACCATTTCCTTTTCTGAATCCCGGACTATACGCGGATACCGTTCCCGTAATTTACAGAAAAAAGGAACCCCAAAGCTCTGAGGTAGATAACTTCAAAATTGTTGTTACAACAACAGCCACTTCTTCCTTGGCAACTTTCAACCTTGGCGCTGCAGGCGGTTCAATAATTGAGCAATCGGAAGAATTGTCGGTAGAAGGTAAAACACTTGTGAGAAATACTGATTATACAATAAATTACCACACCGGCGAAGTAGAGCTTAAAAATAGAGAGACCTTACCTGCCGATGCAAAGGTGAATTATAAATTTAAAAGTCAATCTTATTTTTCTTTTGAATCACAATATAAAGCTAAAGCCAATATCCAAGCAACGCCGTTTGAAGACAGTAAACTCGATTTTGACCTTGGTTTTCTTTCCCGTTCGAATCCAGGTATTTTTCACCCTTCTGTCGGAACCGAACCTTCAAATATTACTTCGAGCAGCGTTGATTTCTCTTTGAGGAAACAACCGGAATTCTTAAGCAATCTCTTCAGTAATTTGCCTCTTGTAGACGATAAAAGCAAATCCGGATTTTCCATAAACGGTTCCTATGGGGTTTCCTTACCTAATCCCGCGAAAGGCGGGAAAAGTTATCTGGACGATATGGAAAAGATCAATCTTTCCTACGATCTGGCGATGAACGAGACTGAAAAAAGCTGGTATTTGAGCAGCCAGCCGGACAGTTCTGTTGCTATCTCCGACCTTGGCAAGCTGGATTGGTTTACAAGCAACTACCTCCTGCGTTGGATATTCCCGGAGTATGCTTCTTCTTCAGACGATATAATTAACGTACTTGTGCTATATTTCCAGCCGAATGATGCAGACCCTGTCGCAAGCTGGGGAGGCATCATGCAGTCCTTCGGTCAATATAAAAACTTCTCCCGAAAAGAATTCGTTGAGATATGGGTTAAAGGAGAAGAAGGGGAATTGATATTCGATATGGGTAATAGAATGGATGAAGATGCTCCAAGATGGGGTAGGGATTCACTTGGAACCGATTCGATTATACCTCCAAACAGGATAAAAGACACAGAGGATAAAAACGGCGATGGTATCCTGCAGACAGGAGAAGATACAGGTCTTGATGGAGTCAAAAAGGACGACAATAATTGGACGTATGACCCCACGTTGTACGACGATGGAGTTGATGATTATTACGGCAACGAAAGAGGAACATTTACCGATTCACTGAAAAGACATAACAAGGAGGGCAATCTGCGTCTTGATTCGGAAGATTTAAACTGGGACAATATGCTACAGACCCATAACGATTTCTTCAGATATAGGATAGACCTTTCTTCCCCTCAATATTTAGACAAAGAGGGGCAGAACGGCTGGAAAGTCTTCAAGATACCGCTTAAAGATTCGTTATCTTTCGAAAAGATAGGCAATCCTTCACTTGAAAGTATTTTATATACGAGAATATGGGTTAAAGGACTTGACGGTAACACAAGAATTACACTGGCTAAAGTGGCTATAGTGGGTAACGAGTGGGAAAACAAAGGGGTACGCCTTATCTCGAATAACTCTTTAAATTCGTCTGGCGGATACTTTGAAATCGGACGCAAAAATACGTACGAGGACAGTGATTATATATCTCCCGTCGAGCGAGAAAGAGACCTTTATGGCAACTACGAACGGGAACAATCGCTGGCATTTGCAATCGATTTCTTAGAACCCGATAATTATTGTCTTGTCGAGAATTACCTTCAACTGTCTGCCGAAAGCCATGGTATAGGTTACGATTTTCGTCTGTACGGTTCGCTGAACTTCTACGCAAAATATACCGGAGAGACAAACGATTCCGCAAAAGTCTTCTTACGTCTTCTTACGGATTCTGTGAATTATTACGAGTTCAGCACTGTCGCCACCGCTGCCTGGGATACGATTGAAGTTGTTTTTAATAATTTCACCTCTTTAAAAATTAATAACGATACGATAAAAGGGAGTTATTCCATTAAAGGGAACCCCTCTCTTAAAAATATTGCTTTTCTTCAGCTTGGAGTTGCCAATCAAAGCGATGAAAACTTAAAAGGAGAAATGCTGATTGACGATATAATTTTGACTGGGGCAGATAGCAGGAGAGGAGATAATCTTGATTTTTCGGTATCTACCAATATAGGAGATCTTATAACCAATCTTTCTTACGATATCGGCCACAGTTCCGCGAATTATAAGGGTTCTTTATCCAAATTAAGAAGCCTCGGCGACAAAGAGTTATCTTCTCAGGGGTTCGGGGTAACAGCCGACGTCGGTAAATTTTTGAACGGGATTGTTAACCTTCCCGTTTCTTTTAGCATTAAGGAAAGCAATAATACACCTATTTACGAAGTTAACTCCGATGTGATTCTCCCGCCTGAAAAAGCGGATTCGCTAACAGACCGGGGACGTTCAAGAAATGTTACTCTCAGTCTTTCAAAGAGAACCAAATCGAACAACTGGTTCCTGAAAAACACAATCGACAATTTGCAGCTGAGCGGTTCTCGCAGAGAAAGTAAAAATTACAATCCTCTTAAAAGTGCCGACACGACCACGAGCTCGACGGTTTCGGCAAATTACAAGCTACAAATTCCTGCTATTTCTTTTTTCGGGGATAAATCCACTTCCTTACTTCCGGCTGATTTTGATTTTAGAACCACTTATGAATATAAAGAAAGCCAGCAGTATAATTACAAGGATTCTTTATACGATAAGAAAGTCACTCCATTAACTAAACAAATCAGCAATTACGCAGGAGTATCTTATAAACCAATACCATGGATAGATGCGGATTATTCGATAACTACCAGGAATGACTTACGAACAAGAGAACCTTTCTCCGAAAATAGTTCTATTTTTGACCTGGGACAGGATGCTTCCTTAAAAGAGGATTTCAGCATAGCCCACCGTTCCAGCCAATTCGGTATTAACAATCTAAACATAACTTACCAAAACACTTTCAATCAAAATCACGATATCGAATACTCGAAAACCCTGGGAGATTCTCGCGACGTCCGCGGTTGCAGTCAGCAAAAAATCATTAGAATAAACAATGATCTGCGGTTGAATTCTCTTTTACAAAAAATACCGGTACTTTCAAGATTTTCTAAGAATGTGTCTCCTTTGAAGTTCGCATATAATTTTGGTAAAGACGGAAAATTTGCTTATTTGAATGCCAAACCGGATTATAAATTCAGGTATGGTCTTGTAAGCCAACCTGAAGGAGCCCTTTTCGAAGATATAAGTAATACTGATGGCGGGACATATCGCAAAAATTATTCTATATCTTCAGGGCTCTCTTTCTCAAGAATAAATTTCGATCTAAAATGGAGGTTATCTCAAACTGAACCTGACGCGATCCAGATTCAAAGAAATTCGCAGTCGGCAAGAAAAACAACAGATTTCACCTTTCCGGATCTGGGTATCAGAATGCCCGATATTCAAAAATATATACCGTTTTCGGGAAAGGTTGTCCGTCGTTCGAGTTTGTCGATATCGATAACCAGAGACTCCTCTGCCACAAAAGGCATTGCCGGAACCGAATACTCCGCGGGAGCATCTTCCTTCAATATATCACCGGCATTAGAACTAATTTTTAAAAACGATTTTGGCTTTACCATAAGACCTCAGTACTCTACGGCAAGAACCTATCCGGCTACACTGCTTAACACTTACAGAACATCGAAAGGCTTGTCTATAAACGGCTCCTACACTCTGAAACCTTCAAAACATGGACTCCCGTTACCTCTGTTCGGAAGAGTCAAATGGGATAAACCCAT
This sequence comes from uncultured bacterium, assembly GCA_964523975.1. GTDB lineage: Bacteria > Hydrothermota > UBA3072 > UBA3072 > UBA3072 > JAFGHJ01. The sequence goes on from CAZGBM010000015.1 coordinate 17,714, forward strand.
AAATCTCTACGCCTCAATCAACTATAAAGATAACCTTAGTTATACTATCAATAGTGCTACAGGCGGAGAATCAACGAGTCAGGATGATCGTACTATTGAATTTAATCTCAATGGAAATTATTCTTTCTCGGATATGGTATCCGGAGGACTGGAGTTTACTTACAGAAATTACCTGAACAGGAATAGAGAAAACACATCCTCTACTACCTACGGAGGTGGCTTTAACGTAATCCTGAAGTTTTAAATTTTATATATTTTTTTCTATCTCGGATTCAACTACGTAAGGGGTAATGAATATTAAAACTTCTCTCTTTCTTTCCTCTGATGAGGTATGACCAAAAAGCAAACCCAATAAAGGTATATCTTTAAGAAGAGGTATGCCGGTTTTCTTCTCGGTGATGGTTTTGGTGTAAAATCCTCCTATTACTATGGTCTGCCCGTTTTTCACTAGAGTCTCGGTTGCCGACCGGGTTTCTGTGACAACTGTATTCTCGCTTCCAGGTACAACATCACTCATCTCCACGCTAATTTCCATCGTAATATCTCCAGCTGCGTTTATATGAGGAGTAACCTTTAACTCGATACCAGCCGTATACCATCTTGTTATAGGCTGACCATTGATATCCAGTGTGGTTATGGCGAACCTTTTACCCCCAAAGATGGTGGCTTCTTTGTTGTTTACTGTTGTGACTCTTGGATTTGAGGTTATTTCAAGTTTCTGGTCCTGTTCCATTGCCATAAGTCTTGCAGAAAGGTCGCCCCAGTTCTGAACGGTAGCTACATTAACAAAAGCACCGGTGGTGGGCGCTGGCGGTGTTACATGACTGACATCACCGGTAACGTTAAATCTTGTATTAGATAGATTTGTCACGTCCCAGGAGAGTCCCAACTCTCTTGTGGCAGTCCTATCAAGGTCTACTATCTTCGAAGTTATGGCAACCTGCAAGGTCTTTTTATCAAGTGCCTTTACCAGACTTTCCACCTCTTCCAGCCTTAAAGCGATATCATTCACGATAATCGAGTTTGTTCTGGCATCGCTTTCCAAAGTTCCCCGTTTGGATAGAAGAGACTTTATCGCTGGTTGGATTTCTTTCGGAGTGGAAAATTCAAGAACGAAAACTTCTCTTTTTAAAGGTTTTGATAGCTCAATGTCTTCTCGTTCCTTAGCGAAAGTTCCCGGCTTGCCGACCCTTATTACATTGTTTTCTATAATATAAGTATATCCTTTTGTTTTTAAAACCAAATCCAATGCTTTCTCCCACACCACATTATCCAATTCGACCGAAATCGTTCCCCTCACCTCATCGCCAATTATTATATTCATGCCGCTGACCTGAGCTATTGACCGAAGAGTGGTTGCAAGATCCGCATTTTCCAATCTCATTGAGACTGTTTCTTGCGAAGATGAGTAACCTCTTTCTGTCCCTGCTTGCTTTCGACTCTGAACGGTCCCTTCCGTTTCCGTAACGCTCCAGGGAGTGAAACTCCCGCTGTTACTGTTTATTTTAAGCGAAATGGTATTCATACCGGGATTGGAAACTTCATAGGCAAAGTTGCCTGTTCGTTGAATAACAACTCTCGTTAATGAAGCGGAAGATATATAGGATAAAGCTATACTCTCAACGCCTCCCCTGTTAATATTCCAGAGATTACCATCAAGAGAACTTTTTGTCTGGAGAAGATCCACGACTATCTTGTTATCCATTGTAAAATCGGAACTGCTTGCATAGTCGGTCAGGCTAAAAACGATTTCCGTATTACCATCGACATTTCTCACTTCAATATCTGTTAATTCTGGTTCTCCGGCAGGATTACTCAGAATCAAAAGAGGGAACAACAAAAACAAATAAAACAAATTTTTATACATAAATCACCTCTCTTGTTTTTTTAAGGATAAAGTAATTTTTGTCTGCTCTCCAAATTTTCTAAGTAAAAAGGTAATTGAGGATTCCGTAATATTCATAACTCTGCCGCCAACCACCAGGTCATTTTCCCTGAGCACGTACCCACGGTTACCTTCTTTTACGATAGCAAGATACTTGTCTTTAACCCATATAATACCAGACAATTCAGCCAAATCGACATTTATTAATCTTTCCTCGCTCTCAGTCCCTGAAGTAATTAAGGGAGCAAACGGATCCGGGTTTCCTCTGTCAGTATAAAATGCTTTAACCCAGTTGAGTGCTTTCCCTATTTCTTCTAAGGAGTCAAGCATTGTTGTATCCATCTCTTCCTGATTTTCTGCTTCGGTTCCCTTTTCTTTTTCGTCCGCAGCAGTTATAACATTAAAGATTGCAGTCTTTTCTACACCTAAATCGCTCTTTTTAGGCGAAAAAAACTTAACTGTCTTTACTAAAATCTCATTGAAGACATTTCCTCCTCCCGCCCCACACCCTGAAAAAGCTAAAAGAGCCAAGAGAATTAAAACAATTTTAAAGGCTGATTTATCCTTCAACTTTTCCTCCTTTTGTTACGTAAGTCAACAAATCAAAAGATGCTGAGATTTTAATTTCTTCTTCATCTGTGCTCTTACTTGGACTGAGCTTTAAATTTTTCACGTTCACTATCCTTTCCATATTATTAAGATCCGCCATAAATCCCGCTATATTATGGTAACCGCCATCGATCTGCACCTCAATCCTGATTTCGTCATATTTATCCCTTGCTGTTGTACCCAGAGGCTTGAGATGTTTGATTTTGACCTGGTTCTCCGAACTTTTTTTGGTCAGAGTAGTAAGTAAAGAGGAAATACTCGCTTCAGTCGGCAACATTTTTTTCGCCTGATTCCATCTTGCCGAAACTATTTTAAGCTTTTTCATAGCTTCTTGTTTTCTCTTAACCACCGCTATCGTTTTACTAAGTTTGGCTTCTAACTCTTTATATTGTTTCTCTTTGACAACTATCTTTTTGTTTTTTTCTTTTATAACAGTAAAATAAATACCGAAGCCGATTAAAATCGCAAGAAGAAATACGATTATTGAAACCCTCATTCTCTTCACTTTTCACCTCCAAGGTTAATGCTACCCGATAACTGGAACCCAACTACAGAATAATCCTTTTCTTCGGTTTCTTTAATCTCATCTAATTTAATGTCACCAAAATAAGAGGAAGAGTTCAACCTATCCATAAAATTCGAAATCATATAATTGGAAAAAGTTTTGCCATCTAACTTAAATTTCTGATTGTTTTCTTCAAACAAAGTAATCCACATATACTCGGGCTTCAATTTATTGAGTTCATCCATTACGTGAAAATGCAGAGAACGACCCTTATTTAAATTCTGAACGAGAGTTATCCATTCTTTTAGCTCTCTCTGACGATTTTCGAGATCCTCTACCATTTTCTTCTCCTTTTCAAGTTCTCTAAGTTGCTGTTCGGCCTTAGCGATTTCGTTATTTAGTTTCCGAAGCTTTAAGTCTTTTTGAAGGTTCCAAAGAAAAGCCCCTACTATCACAGCAAATAGGAATATAAAGGAAAAAATCATGTCTAATTTAGGAATTCGTAAAGCCGGTTTTCTAAATTTAACTTCTCTTACTTTTTTCCGTTGTTCTTCAGGTACCAGATTAACTTTTATCATTATTATAACCCCCTTAAAGCTAAGCCCAAAGAAAGGGCAAGGACTGGAGCTTCTTTTTCCAATTCAACTTTAATAAAGGGTGATTCACTGTCGTATTCAAACTTAATGAATGGATTTATAACCTCTGTATGACCTCCGAATCTCTCTTCTAAGAATTGCGGTAATCCGGATATAAGACTGCCGCCACCGCTGATTACGATTTCGTTAAAGTTTTCAAAACCTTCCGGAAGGTATGGTAGTATTCTCTCTATGGCCACTCCAAGATCATCCTGAAAGCTCTCCATGGCATTCTGGTATGCATACTGGTCGACATCTTCCTTCTTCCCAGATTTTATTATGTCGATGGCTTTCTCTCCATCTATTCCTGCCTCTCGCTGTAAAGCTTGAATCAGGTTATTTACGGAGGTGGAAACCGACCTTGTAAAATGGTTTACCGACCCTGCGATAAAACTCATCGTTGTAGACTGAGCCCCAATATCAAAGAGGCCGACCAATTTATTTGGCTTTGCCGTGTAGTTAAACTCAAATATGTTCTGGAGTGAGAAAGCGGGGATATCAAGTATAACCGGTTCAAGGCCAAGTTCCCGAAAAAGATTCATTCTTGCTTCAACGGTATCTCTCTTCGCTCCCACAAGAAGAACTTCCATAGAATCTTCACCGGCATCGGGATTCACTATCTCGAAATCAAGTGATATATCCTCAATGTCGTAAGGAATATATTGTTCCGCTTCCCATTTGATTTGCTCTCTGGCTTCAGTCTCATTCATTTTCGGCATTTTTATCTTTTTTACTATGATATCACGTCCAGAGATACAGCTAACTACCTGTTTGTTATCAACTTCAAGAGTCTCGAGATTTTGTTTTATTGCATCAAGGACCGTATCACGATCCATCATCTCTCCGTCGACAATAGCATGAGAGGGTAAAGTGGTAATATTACACTTTGTCATTACGGGTTTCTTAACACTCCCTTCAACCACCACTGTCTTCAACGAGTGACTACCTATATCCATAGATAGTATTGAACTCTTCCTGAACATAAATACCTCTCTTATTTAATCTTAACATAATTATAAGTTATATTGAGAAGTTTGTCAAGTCCATTAAGAAATATCTTAACTTTGAGAAATAAAAGTTATGCATAAGGAGTCAAAATTTGCCTCTGAAATTCCAATCGGCGGATGAATATTTCAAAAGCAGTTTCTTCTTCAAAGGATTTTTATCGAACTTTTCGAAAGAGACATCGAATACTTTCTCGAAAGCTTGAATTACAAGGCTTTTCACCTTATTCAACGCAATCTCTTCGCCTACAGCCATCCTGAGTGTAGCCATACCGCTGCCAGGAAAAAAGCCGGCAGGGGTCTCCAACATTATGGTCCCCTGTTGAAGAATTACATCTTTACTTCTATATTGTGCACTTCCTATAATTTTTTTGTTTCCCCAGCATAAATCGGCAAGTGATTTTGAAGAAAAACACATTTCCGAGTCGAGGTCTTCATTATGCATAAGAGTACCTCTCTTAATGGATGTTTTAATGCCAAGAAGCTCAAAAACTTTTTTAAAAGCTGATGAAATTTTTCCGTAAGATTCAATTACATTGCCGCCAATTACAGGATTGTCCCGATGAAAAACAAGAGAGTAGGTACAATCATGCGAATGTATAATCGCTCTACCCCCGGTTTGTCGCCTAACCCACTTGAACCCCTGCTTCTCCAGAGCTCTCAGCCAATCTCCTGCTTTTTGATGATATCCCAAAGATATGGAGACTGGCAAAAAATTGAAAAATCTCAGGAAAACGGCATTCTTATCGTTTACAAACTCCATCAAAGATTCGTCATAAGCCATGTTAAAATAAGGGTCATTAAAACCCGTGTCTATCAAATACCACATATTGTCAATACTAATTAAGAGCTACATTTTACGCAATAGCTTAATCAAGAGAAGAAAAACCAATAAAAGAATAAAAGATAATGTAAAAAGCAAATATCAAAATGGAAAATTACAAATCAAAGTTCAAAAAAAAGAATCTGCCACAGAGACACAGAGAACACAGAGCCTCACCACACCCGAAATTTTTCTGTTTCAAACATCTAATCGCCTAACGACCCATCGAACTAATTAAAAAAGAAACAACGAATCACACAAATAACACGAATATTAAAAAAAGACTTTGTTTTTTACATCAATAGAAAATACTATTCTTAATTTATTTATTTGTGTAATTTGTGCAATTTGTTGTTAAAAAAACGGGTTGTTGGGGGCAATAGAAAATCCGTATTTTTTTCGGTTAAACATTTTGTTGTAAGAAAGAGTTAATTTTGCATTTTTATATGTCATTTTTCTTTTTGATTTTTAATATTTAATTTATTTTTCGATGGAACTTTTTTGCGTTTTTTTCGTCTTTAATATCAAAAGAACATAACAACCTCCTTATTAAAGAATGCCCTCCCCCCCTCTGAGGGCATTCTCTATTAAAATAGGGTTGACAAATTAAAAATAATGCGTATAATGTTTACCGATAATCGTGTAAGAAATCTTAAAAATGGAGGTAAATTATGACGGGAAAGGACTTATCGGGCTATGACCCTATCGACAGGATTTTTAACCTGCGAGAAGATTTTGATGACATCGTCAGGGATTTCTTTACGGGTTTCTCTAATATAAGTGCAACCAGAGGCGTTTATCCTCTACTGGATATAAAAGAAGATAAGGAAAAATTCATTATAGATATCGAAGTACCTGGCGTTGATAAAAACGACTTGAAAATTTCAATAAAGAAAGACAATCTGGTTGTTCAAGGAGAGAAAAAAGAAGAGAAGAAAAGAGAAGAAGAATCATACCTCCGCGTTGAGCGTTCTTACGGAAATTTTATGAGGTCGGTAAATCTGCCGGTGGAGGTAAACCAATCTAAAATTACAGCTCAATACAATAACGGTGTTTTAAAGATTACTCTGCCGAAAACACAAAAAGAGAACGCTAAGGAAGTAGAAGTCAGGATAACTTAACATAAAAATCAGGCTGAAAGTCAATTCCATTCTGCTTCGGCATCATAGATGAATGGTAGGGTAAAATCCGTAAAGGGAGATTTTATGAACAAAAAGTTAATTTTATATGGGTCTTTTTTTGTTGCATTAGTTGCCATTATGGGTTTTTTTATAGGGATTATAATAGCTTCCAGTTTTTCTTTGACTGCGAAAGTGGATGATAAGAATCCGGGAGTTTATACTCCGGGGGAGAGAAGCTCTTTTGCTCCGATAGTTGAAAAAACCTCTCCAGCTGTGGTTTCTATACAGGGAGTTAGGACTGTCGTTCATCGTTCTCCTTACGATGATTTCTTCAATGACCCGTTCTTTCGAAGGTTTTTCGGAGAAAATCCAAGAGGAGATTTGAAAGAGCAGCAAAAATGGTTAGGTTCGGGATTTATTGTTGAGTATAACGGAAAAGATTACATACTCACAAATAACCATGTGGTACAAAACGCAGAAGAGTTAACGATATCTCTGGCCGACCAAAGAAAATTCAGCGGAAATGATTTAGAGGTTGTCGGAAGGGACCCGGAAACGGAAGTTGCAGTTATCAGGATAAGGAAAGGCGGAGACCTGCCCGATATTGTTCCCGGTAGCGTCGAAGATTTGAAGGTCGGGGATTGGGTAATTGCAATCGGTAATCCCTTTGGTCTATTCGGCACGGTAACCGCAGGAGTGGTTTCCGCTAAAGGAAGAACCGACGTATCTTTCGGTGGAAACATATTCGCCGATTTTATCCAGACAGACGCAGCAATAAATCAGGGAAACTCCGGAGGTCCTTTAATCAACACGGAAGGGAAGGTAATCGGAGTAAACACAATGATAGTCTCGCAGACAGGAGGAAATATAGGAATAGGTTTCGCCGTACCGATAGATATAGCAATGGAGATATTGAAGTCTTTAGTCGAAAAAGGGACTGTTGAGCGGGGATATCTGGGTATAATTCCCGTAGACTTAAGCGAAGATATCAAAAAAACACTAAACTATCCTTATCAGAATGGAGCTTATATAAAACAGGTTGAGGAAGGAACTCCGGCCAAACAAGCAGGTCTCGCCGAGGGCGATATAATTCTGAAACTTGACAATAAAAATGTAGAGAATGTCAATATTTTAAGAAAAGTGGTGGCTTCGAAGAATCCGGGCGAAAAGATTAAAGTAACGTTATGGAGAAATGGAGCCGAGAAGAATATAACTGTTAAACTCGAAAAAAGACCATCGCCGGAAAATCTTACTGCAGGTCCTCTTGCTACCCCGGAAGGGGAAGATTGGTTAGGGATGCAACTACTTCCCTCATCATCGGAAGAAGCGCGGAATGTCTGGGGCGATAAAGAATTAAACGGAGTGTTTGCAAATAAAGTCGAAGAAAACAGCCCTGCTTACGAAGCCGGAGTCGTAGAAAATTCCTTGATCACTTTGGTCCAGGCTGAAAAGCAGTCTTTAAAAATAAAAAATATCGAGGATATAAAAAGAGCCAAAAAAGAATTCAAGCCTCCGTTGGTACTACATTTGCAATTGACTGATGGCTCAACAAGAGTTATAATCATAGAGGGGAGTTAAAAAATAAAAAAAGTTAGAGGTTCTTTACCTGTATACTTGCAGGAGATACAACAATACAATCTCCTCACCCCTGAAGAGGAAAAAGAACTGGGGAGAAAAGCTCGGTTAGGAGATGCAAACGCCAAAAGGAAGCTGGTTGAATCCAACCTCCGCTTCGTCGTTTCTGTAGCAAAAGCCTACAGAAATATGGGAACACCTTTTACGGACTTGATTAACGAAGGCAACGTAGGTTTGATTAAGGCTGCCGAACGCTTTGACGAAAGAAGAGGAGTCAGATTCCTGTCTTATGCTGTCTGGTGGGTTAAACAGGCTATAATGAAAGCCGTCACCGAACATATAAAATCCTATCGCCTGCCCATGAGTAGAGCAGGAAAAATGCTTAAAGTAAAGAAGACAAAAGAAAGAGTAACCAGGGAAATCGGTAGAGAACCTTCCATAGAAGAAATTGCCGAAGAACTGGATACCGACGTTGAGAAAATAGAGGAGTCGATAAAAGTTGCAAAACATGATATTTCTCTGGATGATACAATAAAAAACACGGATGATCTGGAATACCTCGATGTGATATCCGAAGATGTCGTGACGCCGGAGGAGGAGTATTATAGAAATAAATTCATAGAAGATATTCGATATAGCCTCGACCGACTCAAGCCGAGAGATAGGAAAATCATCATTTACTATTTTGGAATGGAAGGGAAAAGGCCTCACACCCTGGAAGAAATAGGAAGAATACTGGGAGTCTCAAGAGAAAGAGTAAGACAACTGAGGAATCGGGCTCTGAAACAATTGAGAGAGAGTACCCCAATAGATGAAGAATTCATTCCTTAAGCTTGTTCTGATTCCACATGACAAAGGGCAGAACGTATGGTTGAAAATACCTTTATTTGTTTTAATTCTTGTTGTTTTGATATTTATTCTTGTAGGTTTTTTTTTCTTCAACAATCTCCAGAATTTCGTTAACGTATCTTCACTCACTTTCTTAAAAACGGATAATCAAAAACTTAAAGAAAAAGTAATCGTACTTAGAAAAAGAGCAGCAGAGTTTGATGAAGAAATCGATTCACTGCTTAAAGAACAGAATAAGGCGTTTAAAGAACATCACATTATGGAAAATATTCCCGAAAGTGATTTCTGTTTCCCTCCGGAAAGTCTTATGGTCATATCCCGGTGGATTGATTCCGTTTTCGAAGTAACTTCCGAATTGGACAATTCTCTCTTACATTCTGTACCCTCCATAATGCCGGTTAAAGGACACGTAATAAGTAGATTCGGGGAGAGGGTCGACCCTTATACCGGCAGGAAAAAACCTCATAAAGGGATAAGCATCCTGACATCTTTGAACACTCCGGTTGCTTCAACTGCGGATGGTATAGTGACACAGGTAGGGCATGACAGAGGAAGGGGACTCTTTGTGGAAATAAGACATACATGCGGATTAGTAAGTTCATATTCTCATTTGCTTAAGAACACTGTGAACGAAGGAGAAAAGGTAAAAAGAGGCTCTGTAATCGGTTACGTAGGGCAAACCGGAAGAGCCCCTTATCCCTATCTCTACTATGAAGTAAAAAGAGGGAAAATTAATTTGGACCCGGAAAATCTAATTTTTGGAGGACTTTAATTGGGAATCATTACAGAACTGAAGAAGGGTAATATACCCTATTGGGTTCAGAAAATTTCGGATTCCGAAAATGTAAAACTCGATATTCTGACCCGGGGAGTACTCGAGGGGAAAATCGTAATCACAAAAAACGAAAAAAGAAAAAAAGTAAGCCCGGCCGGGATTGGGTTCCCTTTAAAAACAAAAGTCAATGCGAACGTCGGAACTTCTACCGATAAACCTGATATGGCTTCGGAAATTAAAAAAGCCATTATAGCGGAGAAAGCGGGTGCAGATACTATTATGGATCTTTCTACCGGTGGAGATATCAAAGGTATAAGACGGGAAATTCTAAAGAAAACGAGCATTCCTCTCGGAACCGTACCCATATATCAGGCTGCAATAGAAGCTGTCCGGGAGAAAGGCGGTATTATCCACATGACGGAAGATAAAATTTTTGGTGTAATAGAAGAACAGGCGGAAGATGGAGTTGATTTTATGACCCTTCACTGCGGAGTAACCTTAGAAACCTTCGAACGTCTTAAAAACGAAGGGAGAATTATGGATGTCGTTTCCAGAGGAGGAACGTTACTTTTAACCTGGATGCTTTACAATAAAAAAGAAAACCCTTTATATACTAACTTCGATAGGATACTCGATATTGCTTCTGCGTATGACATAACTCTATCGCTGGGAGATGGATTTCGCCCCGGAGCTATAGAAGATTCCTCTGACAGAGCCCAATTCCATGAATTGAGTATACTGGGAGAACTAACAAAGAGAGCTCGGAAAAGAGACGTTCAGGTTATAATTGAAGGACCAGGGCACATTCCGCTGGACGAAATCGAAATGAATGTAAAGATGGAAAAGAAACTCTGTCAAGGAGCACCTTTTTATGTTTTGGGTCCTCTGGTAACCGATGTTGCACCCGGCTATGACCATATCGTATCTGCGATAGGAGGAGCTGTTGCAGCTTCTTACGGCGCAGACTTTCTGTGTTATGTAACCTCATCCGAACATCTTGGTATACCAAGTCTTGAAGACGTCAAAGAGGGAGTTATCGCAGCAAGGATAGCGGCTCACGTGGGGGACATTGCAAAAGGCATTCCGGGCGCAAAAGAATGGGATAAGGAAATTGCGCTTGCAAGAAAAAAAATGGATTGGAAAAAACAATTTGGGCTTGTAATAGACCCCGAAAGAGCTAAAGAAATCAGAAATAGACTCAAACCTCAACTTGAGGAAGTCTGTTCGATGTGTGGAGAATTCTGCTCGATTAAACTTTTGAATGACGCCTTGAAAAAAAAGAAATAAAGGATGTTTTGTTTAAATGTTTAAACAAAAAATGCTCAAAAAAAGGGGGAAAACAGAAACAATAAGGATATACAATTACCTGTTTTTTTTAACTCTTTTCCCGGCGGCAAATATATTCGCCCAGGAGAACCTTTTTTATACACTTGAGCCTTTAGTAATTACAGCAAGCAAAATACCTACAACCTTCTTGGCAGCAAAAGGAAATATTCTGGTAATTGAACGTGAAGAAATAAGAAATAGTCCCGCAAGCTCACTTGCGGACTTGTTGAATTTTTGCTCGGGTATCAACATAACTCAAAAAGGTCCGGAAGGCATTCAATCTGATGTTTCTATTGCAGGAGGAACATTTGAGCAGACCCTGATTCTTATAGACGGAATAAAAGTAAACGACCCTCAAACGGGACATCATAATTTGAGTCTTCCAATACAGTTAGAAGACATAGAGCGAATAGAAATATTGAAAGGATCCGGAACAAGATTATACGGAGCAGGGGCTTTTGCAGGCGTTATTAATATAATAACAAAAAAAGAAGAAGCAAAAAAATTAAGAATAAAGACACTGATAGGAGATTACAAATTACTTGACGGGAATCTTTCTCTCTCGAAACCTTTTGGTCTTTCTTACAATTATCTTTCTGTTTCAGGGAAACGTTCGGAGGGGTATCGTCCTAATACTGACTTCGATATATGGAATATTTTCTTCAAATCCGATATCAATCATAAGAGAACCAGAGGAGATATAGCCTTTGGCTATAACGACAAGGAATTTGGAGCAGGCTACTTCTATTCGGACATATATCCAAACGAACGAGAACATACAAAAACGGCCTTTTTAAAAGGTTCTATTGATTTGGGAAAAATTAATACGGGTTTTTACTGGCGGCGTTATAAAGATGATTATATTATGGACTACGAAAATCCTGATTTTTACAGGTCTTATCAAACAACATATATATACGGACTAACATCTCAGTCTAGTTTTTCTTCTAAAATAGGTGTTTCCTTTGTGGGTTTGGAATGGGGTGGTGAGAAAATGAGAAGTACGAACCTTGGTAATTATTCACGTATTAAATCCAACCTTTCCATCGAGCATAGTCTACCTATAATAAAGAACCTGAGCGTCGTTTTTGGTTCATCTCTTTTTTATTTTTCCGACTGGAACTGGCATTTTTATCCTGGAGTCGATGTCGGTTTCAAACTTAACAAGCAAACGCATCTATATGCTTCAATAGAAACATGCTTCCGGATTCCTTCATACATAGAGTTATATAGTGATAGCCCCGCGAATATCGGTAATATCGAATTAATACCTGAAAGTGCTTTATCTTTTGAGGCAGGTATCAAAATAGTAAAGGGAAGCGTATTGACCAATATAAATGCGTTCATGAGGAAAGAAAAAAATGTAATTGACTGGGGCAGGACAACATCATCCGACTCATCATGGACGGCAAGAAATGTGGGAGAAGTTACAGTAAAAGGAGTAGACGTCAATATTGCCTACGAACCAATTGTCCGCATGTATAAAAATTTTCCCATCCCACACATAAATCTCGGATACACTTTTTTAAATCTGGACAAAGATGAAAGTTCCCTTCAATTAAAATATCTTCTTAATAATCCGGAACATAAATTTACCTTTAGTACAGATTACGAATTAAGCAGCCATTTGAAACAAGTATGGACCGGTCGATACGAAATCCTACCGAACTCCGAGAAGCGCCTTATTCTGGATACCAGTGTTTCTCTAAAAATAAAAAACACCGAATTGTTCATAGATATCGCCAATCTTTTAAACACCGAATACACCGAAGGCTGGATTCCGATGCCGGGAAGATGGGCAAAGGCAGGAATAAGGGTCAATATTTAATTCTACAGAAAATCAACCACAGATTACACAGATTAACACAAGATTTTTATTTTTTTGTTTTTACTAAATCCCAACCCCTAAATCCCAAAACCTAATTTCGGACAGGATTTACAGGATTCACGGGATTTTTCTTTTTTGTTTTTTAATCCAAAAGTTAAACGCAAAGAGCTAAAAGCTTGTTTTAAAAACAAATAGCACAAATAAAGGTTTTATCATTTTATAGATAATTCTAAACCATATTTTATATTCCTCATAAATATTATTTAAAAGTACCTGTTTTGTTCACTGATGTCAAGATTTATGCGAGTCGTCAGTCATTTTTTTAGTTAGTGGGTTGGTGTGTTGGTGTTTCTGGGGTCGAATCTAGACTTTGGGCGATAGACCTTGGTTCTTGACAATAAATAAAAAGTTCATATAATGCATAAAAATAATTATATTAGTCATTAATCGGCAAGAGATATTTGCTTTTGATTTTTTGCAATAAGCTTAAGGAGGTATGAATGAAATATGTTAAATTAGCTTTATTAATTTTATTCTTTGTATTTTTATTAACTAATTGTGGAGAAAACACAGCTCCCGTAACTCCCGACAGTCCCCAGGGCCCAATGGTAGGTATTCCGCGCTTTCCCAATGTTTTTAGAACTTCTACAACAGACCGGAATAATGATGATATTTCATACCAATTCGACTGGGGGGACGGGACCGCTTCTGCCTGGAGTGATTTTGTCCCTTCGGGAGATACAGTTTATTTCAGCCGTTTATACTTGCAGAAAGGAACATACGCGGTAAGAGTACATGCGCAGGATGCAAGGGATGAGATGAGTGGATGGTCGGACCCGCTTATCTTAATAATAGGATTCCCGGATACGTTAGTAGCGGGTATCGGAACCGGTATCAATCCGCTTGACATAGAAGTACTCCCCAACGGTCAATATATATACGTTACAAACTATGATGAGGGCAATGTAAGTGTTATCAGCGGTTCAGATCATTTACTCCTTGGTTCGATGGAAGTGGGTAATGGCCCACGCGGGATAACTGCTCTACCCAATGGTCAATACTTATATGTTATGGTAAGCGGCGATAACTATGTTCTTGCGCTTCCTACATCCGGCGGGCCAAGGGATACGATACCTGTACCCGGTCCCTGGTTTGCGGCTGCTCTTTCCTCCGGAGAATACGTGTATGTTACATCTCCTTCAACAGGTAATGTTTATGTTATCCAAACTTCTAATAACACTGTGGTTGATACCATTGCTGTAGGTGGTGAACCCCTTACTATCACAGCTCTTCCGAACGGGGAGAACATATATGTCTCGACCTCTTTGTATAACTTATACGAAATAAGAACTTCCGACAACACAATTGTTGACACTATCCCCATAGGCGCTACAGATATGGATGTTTCTCCTGACGGGCAATACTTATATGTTTGTTCGGTCGGCTTAGTTTATGTGTACCAAACTTCAAACAATAATCTTGTTACTGAGTTTCCAGTAGGTGGCAATCCTGTTGCTTTGTGTGTTCATCCCTCAGGACAACTTGTATATGTTTCAGATAATAGTGGTAACACTGTTTCTGTAATATATGCGCCTAACAACACCGTTATTAAAAGAAATATACCGGTTTATGATGGACCTGCGTATATTGCCCCTTCGCCTGACGGAGAATATATGTATGTTCTGCACAACCGTACTTATGCTGTTGGTGTGATTGGATTTAGTCAATAGAGAGTGGGGAGTAGAGAGTAGTAAAAAAACAAAAAGAAAAACTTTGTGTCTTAGTGCCTTTGTGGCTCAAAAAATTAGTTTGGTTTTTATTTCTGTAATAATCTTATAGTAAAAAATGCTATCATTATAAAAGAAATAACAATCTTCAACAAAGTTCCTCCGAAGAAACCAATAACCGCACCGGTTCCGGACCTAAAAGCTTCTTTTATTTTTTTCCCGACTATAAGCTCGCCGATTAAAGCGCCGGCTAACGGTCCTATAATTAACCCCCAGGGAACAAAAAACACACCGATAATTGCTCCTACGAAAGCTCCAACAAATCCGAGTTTCGAGGCACCGAATTTCTTCGAGCCTATGGAACTCGAAATATATTCTATTACAACCGAAACTACGGTCAATATGAGAAAAACAATAATTAGATTTCTTGAAATGATTGTAAACCCAGTCAGCCATGCATAAATGTAAATTCCCGCGAAAACAAGAGGAGTACCCGGCAGCATTGGCAGAATACAGCCAATAAGACCGACCAGCATAATAAGATAACAGATTATAAGTATAAAGATATCCATCAAATGTTCTTATTTAAAGAAAGAGGCAAGCGCTTGTGGACCGCCTCTCCCTTTCATTTGTTTCAATAATTTCTGAGCCATCTTGAATTCTTTAAGCAGACGGTTTATATCCTGAACGGAAGTCCCGCTCCCGTTTGCGATACGCTTTCTTCTGGAAGCGTTCAAAATCGAGGGGTCTTTTCGCTCCCTCGGGGTCATAGATTGAATGACGGCTTCAGTTCTTACCATCTGTTTTTCGTCCATCATTTTCTTCAAATTTTTGCCTCCCGGGAACATATCAAGAAGCGTGTCAAGGGGACCCATTTTCTTTAATTGCTTTATCTGCCCGAGAAAATCTTCCAGGTCGAGTTTCCCATCTTTTAACTTCTTCTGGAATTTAACGGCGTCTTCTTTTTCTATTGCTTTTTCTGCTTTTTCCTGAAGGGTTTTAAGGTCGCCCATGCCGAGAATTCTTGTAGCAAGGCGCTCCGGATGCAAAACTTCGAGGGCGTCCGTTTTTTCTCCGATTCCAATAAATTTTATCGGTTTTCCGGTTACCTTTCTCATCGAAAGAGCTGCCCCGCCCCGTGCATCGCCATCCATCTTTGTCAGAATAATCCCCGTAATTCCAAGAGCCCCGTCAAACTCTCTCGCGATATTCACGGCATCCTGACCAGTCATCGAATCCGCGACAAGAAGAATCTCGGAAGGATTGACGGTTTCTTTCACCTGCTTGATTTGCTCGATCATATCCTTATCTATATGCAGCCTTCCCGCGGTATCGAAGATTAGAGTATCGTACCGGCTGAGTACGGACTGGGTAAGGGCCTGCTTGCAGAGTTTGACTTCGTTATCGAACCTCTTGGAAAAATAAGGGAGGTCTTCTCTCTCCGCCATATCACGGAGTTGTTCGTAAGCTGCGGGTCTTTTGACGTCAGCCGGTATCAAAAATGGGCTTCGCCCTTTGCTCTTCAGGAAGCTTCCCAATTTTATTGCAGTGGTCGTTTTTCCCGAACCCTGTAAACCTACGAGTAAAATAGATGAAGGCTGTTTATCCAATATGAGCGGTTCTGCCTTTCCGATTAAACTTATCAGTTTTTCACCTACGATTTGTACCATCATTTCTGCGGGAGTGAAACTCTCGTATATTTTACGGGCTGCAGCTTCTTTCTCGACTTCGGTCACAAAATCTGTCGCTACCTGTAAACTCACGTCTGCCTCGAGCAGTGCTCTTCTGATATCTCTCATGCTTTGCTCTACCTGGGAAGCCGAAAGCCTGCCTTTACCCGTGAGATTTTTAGCTATATCTCTTATTCTTTCGCTAAGCCTATCAAACATATGGTTAAATATAAAGAAGTTTCCTCTAATCGCAAGGCACCTAAAGATAAATCAAATATTAAAAATCAAAAAGAAAAATGACATATAAAAATGCAAAATTAACTCTTTCTTACAACAAAATGTTTAACCGAAAAAAATACGGATTTTCTATTGCCCCCAACAACCCGTTTTTTTAACAACAAATTGCACAAATTACACAAATAAATAAATTAAGAATAGTATTTTCTATTGATGTAAAAAACAAAGTCTTTTTTTAATATTCGTGTTATTTGTGTGATTCGTTGTTTCTTTTTTAATTAGTTCGATGGGTCGTTAGGCGGTTGGATGTTTAAAACAGAAAAGAAAAAATTGGGTGTGGTGAGGCTCTGTGTTCTCTGTGTCTCTGTGGCTAATTTTTTTTGAACTTTGATTTGTAATTTTCCATTTTGATATTTGCTTTTTACATTTTAGCGGTTTTGCCGCGTTGTGTTCTTTATAGTTGAAAAATGGTGTAAAATAAGGAAACCTTCCCTCTTGACAAAACAGTTCGGGTGTTTATATTTATAATAAACTTAGTTAAAAATTAGTTTAAAAAAGTTTTATCAGGATTGGCTTGGAGTGTTAAAAGGTCAAAAAGGGTTTTTTATACTGTTTTTTAATGAAAAGCCCTTGACAAATTTAATTAAGAGATTATTAATAAAACCTGTTCTTTGATAATTGAATAGATAATAGATGTTAGACTTTTGGAC
>CAZGBM010000016.1:0-33140 GCA_964523975.1 uncultured bacterium
CTAACATTGCCACGAAGGCACAAAGACACTAAGAAATTTGGACGCAGATTCTATGGATTTTATTTTTTTGTTTTAACTACCTAACGACCCAACAATATATTCATAATTCAAGCCCTGACTCCCCTACACATAGGTTGTTTTTATTTTTTTTATGAGTATGTTTAAAGAAAAAGGGGGTTTTTAATGAGTGATTTTTTCGAAAAGATATATCTGACCGGGCTTGGCACTATTTCTATAACAAAGGAAAAGGCTGAGCGTATCGTAAACGAACTTATTTCCAGAGGAAAATTAGAAAAATCGAAGAAGAAAGAAACAATCGACGGTTTGATGAAAAGGGGGAAGGATATTAAAAAAAGTTTAGAAAAATTGATGGAGGCAAAAACGAAAAGAATGTTAGATAGGATGGATCTGGCTACCAAATCCGAAGTTAAATCATTGAAAAAAAGGATTGAAACTCTGGAGAGAAAATTGTCGAAGAAGAAGAAAAAGAAGTGAACTAAAGGATTAGACAAAGAACACAAAGATAATGGGATACAGGTAAACGCAGATTGCAGAGGTTTTAATACCCTTGTTCAATATGAATAATGTCAAACAAATTTGAGTATCTTTCACAGGCGGTAGATATTTCAAAATCTTCATTAAAAGAACTGGTTCAAAAGAAAGGCTGTCTCATTTTCGATCTTTTTCATACTCTCACAACAGTAGAATCAATGTGGGCAAAAATACCCATTACGTGTGAAATGCTGGGAGTTAGTAAAGAAAAATGGCATGAACAATTACTGGAAAAATCTCTTGAGCGTTTAATAGGTTTAGAAAAAGACCCTTACACAATTATAAGGAAAATGGCTCATGCAATTGACCCTGCTATTCCGGAAGATACAATCAGAGAAACGACCGAGAAAAGAATAAAAAGGTTTGAAAGTGCATTGATAAATATACCTTTATCGACACAGGAGACCATCAAAAAACTGAAAAGTCAAAACAAAAAAATCGGTCTCATCAGTAATGCCGATGTCGGAGAAAAGACAGGGTGGAACAAATCTCCGATAGCGTCGTACTTCGATAGCGTTGTTTTTTCCTGCGATGTCGGTTATGCGAAACCTGACAGAAGGATATACGAAATAAGTTTAAAGGAATTAAACGAACTTCCGGAAAACTGTATATTTGTTGGCGATGGCGGCAGCTCTGAGCTTAGAGCGGCAAAAAGTTTAGGAATGACTACGGTTATGGTTGTCGGCGTTATTAGAGATATTTGGCCGGACAAAATCGAAGAACGAAAAGAATACGCGGATTTTGTTATCGAAAATATCTCCGAATTGATTGAGTGTTAAAAATCAACAACCTGCTAATATTTAATCACCGTTTCTACGCAATAATCTTTCAATTTTTCTCTTCCTTTAAGGTCTGTTAGTTCCACGAGGAAAAGAACCGCGCTTATCTTTCCGCCAAGCTTTTCAACCAGATGGGCGCTTGCCGCGGCGGTGCCGCCTGTTGCGAGTAAATCATCGCATATCACGACCTTATCTCCTTTCCTGATCGCGTCTTTATGTAACTCTATCGTATTCTCTCCATATTCCAAAGAGTAAGATTCGCTTAAGGTCGGAGCCGGTAGTTTACCTGGCTTTCTTATGATATTCAGAGATAAACCAAGATTGTAAGCGATTGGCGCAGCAAATATGAAGCCTCGAGATTCTATGCCAAGTATCACGTCGACCTCTTTGTCTTTTATTAAATCGGTCATAACATCGATGGTTTCTTTGAAAGCTTCTTTATTTTTAAGCAGGGTTGTAATATCCCTGAAAAGGATACCTTTCTTGGGAAAATCAGGTATGGCTCTAATATGTTTTTTTAATTTTTCCATTTTAAAACCTCACTTCGAATCCTTTAAATTCGTTTTTATACTCTTCTTCTTTTACTTCTACAGCTGTTACCGAGGAATGAGACGGACCTATTTTTACGCTTTCGGTAAATTCTTCGAGCTGCCATTTTTCTCCTTCCGCTACAATTTCCACACCGCCGTCAAGAGAATTTTTAACCCATCCCGATATACCCATTTCTCTTGCCTTTCTTATGGTAAAGTATCTAAAACCAACTCCCTGAACCATACCATTCACCCATATATGTATTCGCTGCATATTTTTATGTATATGTTTTAAAATTAAGATGTCAAGGGTATTCTTAAGGCACTGCCCTGGTAACGACCGAAGGCCGACGACGGCTGACTGCAGATATAAAACACCAAAAATAATTGCACATGTAGGACATGTAGTTAGTATAGAAATGAAAACAAAAATACTTCAAGTTCTACATTCTCTACATGTAACAAATCAGGGTTATGGGGGTTGAGTTTTTAACAAACGATTAAAATGAGTTGTGTGGTGTGGGGCTCTGCGTTCTCTGTGCCTCTGTGTGATATTGATTTTTGGTGTTGTGTGGGGTAGTTTTGTGTTAATCTTGTGTAATCTCGTGATTAAAAAAACCTCCTTGCCATTAATGCTCGTATTTACTATAATAAGTCATGGTTATTGGAGTTACCGGGAACACCGGTACAGGCAAAAGCGAAATATGTAAACTTTTTAAAGAGTGGGGGGCTTACCTTATTTCGTGCGACGAGCTCGGCTGGGAAATTTTGAAAGAGCCCTTAATTGTCGAAAAAATAAAAAGTAAGTTTGAAGGGGTGGTAGAAAAGGGTGCGGCAAACAAGGGAAAACTCGCCTCTATTGTTTTTGGTGACCGGGATAAATTAAAACAATTTAACGGAATAGTCCATCCTGAGTTATTGGAAAGATTGAAAACAACTATCAAAAAATCCAGAGAAAAAATAATTGTGGTTGATGCTGCTCTTATATTCGAATGGAAAATAGAGAACTGGTTTGATTTTATTGTTTTGCTTACCTCCACTTTGGAGGATAAGCACAGAAGACTTAAAGCCGAAGGAATATCCGAAGAAATCATAAACGGAAGGCTGAATTCTCAAGAGGATAGTAATCGCTTTATAAAATTCTCGGACTTTATTATCGAAAACGATGGGGATTTGAAAAGTTTAAAAGTCAACGCAAGATGGGTCTGGGATAAGATAGTAACAAAGAAAAAGAAATAAGGAAACCTAGACTCAATTCAAAGTTTGCCCTTTTTCTCCCTTAATATGTACGTCTCTCTGCGGGAAAGGAATTTCTATATTGTTATCTTTCAGTATCTTCCAGATTGCATAACGCGCCTCGCTCTCAATACTTTTCTTTTTCAAAGGGTTATCAATCCAGATTGCCACTTCGAAATCCAGAGAACTTTCTCCGAAACCGGTGAAAAATACATCGACTGGCGGGTTTTGTAAAATACCTTCAAGTTTCGATAAATTTTCGACCAGGATCTTTTTAACCTCAAAAGGATCAGAAGAATAAGGTACGCCAACGGGGATATCTAATCTGATTACAGTATCGGAATGAGTATAATTTATTAATTCGTTATTGACCAGATTGGTGTTCGGAACGATTACCTCTACATTGTTGAATGTTCTTATTACGGTTGTTCTAACGCCGACTGTTTCGACCCTTCCAAGAAGACCATTAACTTCGATGAGGTCATCTTGAACTATGGTTTTATCTGAGAGCAGTATAAACCCGCTTATAAGATTGTTCACTATTTCTCGTAATCCGAATCCAATACCTACACCCAGAGCACCTATCAGAACCTTAACGGAAGTGAAGTCTATATTTATGATGGCAAGCGCGGTAAAAACGCCTATTATTATAACCAAATAACGAATCAACATAGAAATCGCGTTTGTTCTGGTTGCATCCAGGAAAGATATTTTACCCAGGCGACCTTTTATTATTTTTTCAAGCTCTCTTGATAGTCTAAATGATAAATAAAAAATCAGTATCGCTACGATAATTCCGTTTAAACTGATTTTTTTATCTCCGATATCAACTCTTGGAGTTGTGAGAAAAGCGGTTATTGTGTCAAGATAGCCTAAGCGATGCAGGCTTGCTGTTACGGCCAGCAATAAGCCAAATATCGTAATAATTTTTAAGTTTAATTTGCTTCCCATTAAATTAGTTGTTAAAGCCAGGAAAAAGAGAAATATCAATGAATAAAGGGAAAGGAAAATTATAGATTTAAGATATTCCGGGGAAAGGAATCCTGTTTTTTCAAATAGAAAACCTACAAGGATTAAACAAAGCGGCATGGTAGAATAAATAATTATCCTTTTTATTTCTTTTCTCCGGTTTTTTGTTAACAAAAGAATGAAAAAATAAACGAAAAAGCTTCCTGCTAAAGTATATATTAATCCCATTGTCTAAATATAATCAACTGCTTGTGATTTGATGCAGACTTTCCGCAATTTCGGCTGTTTCCTGCGAAGTGGTAGATAATTCTTCCACCGAAGCGGATAACTGCTCTATAGCTGCGGACAATTCTTCGGAAGATGCAGCGTTCTCCTGGGCTATTGCTGCTATGTTTTCGAGAGCTTCGGTTATTGTGTTAACTTCTTCCTCGCCTCTTTTGTTGATTTCGGCAATCTGTCTTATCCTTTTGGTTATATGATTTATTTCCGTGGCTATATCCTTTAAAAAGTCTGCCGATTTTAAAGATGTCTCCTTACCTTTATTTACTTCCTGCACTGTTTCCTGAGTTTTCTGAATTACCGAATTTATGACGCCGGAAATTTCATTCGTAATTTCGGAAATAACTCTGGTAGCCTCCGAAGATTGATTTGCCAGTTTTCTTATTTCTTCCGCAACCACTGCGAAACCTCTACCCGTTTCACCGGCTTTGGTAGCCTCGATGGTAGCGTTAAGGGCAAGGATGTTGGTTCTTTTACTTATTTCTCTCACCTTTTCCGTTATGCCGGAAATTTCTTCGGAATATCGTTGTATACCCTGGATGACTTCTTCCAGTTCACGAATGGTATTTGTGACATTGTCCATTGCAACGCGGACTGCCTCGGATGATTTTTTCCCTTTTGCCGAAAGCTCGGAAATGTTTTCCGACGAGTTCAGGGTCTCCTCGGCAGAATCAAGCGATTGGCGAACTACGGTTAGAGCTTTTTGAGACATCGTCGACGCGGTTTGAGATTCCTGTGCCTGTTTCTCGGAAGCGTGTGCTATCTCTTCCATAGTGGAAGAGACCTCCTCGGAAGAAGCAGTCATCTGCTGAGCTGATGCCGAAAGCTCTTCCGCCTGAGCAGATATCCTTTCGGCAATCTGACGCATTAAATCTTTGTCCTGCTGCAGCTTTTCAACAAATGCGTTAAAAGAGCCGGCAAGATCTTTACTCTCCGCGGTCAGAAATTTTTCGGATATCCTTACATGAATATCCGCTTTTCCTTCGGATATTTTTTTCAGGTTCTCTCTGACGGTATTCAAGGGGCGGAAAAGGGTATTCAACCGCTGTAATGTTATAAGCAGCGCAATAACAGTTATAATAAGTAGGTTCCTGATTAAAGACAATGAAAGTCTCTTTGTTACGGAAAAAGATTCCTGCATTGATATTCCTGTCCTGAAATATCCTATTGCTTTTTCCGTTTCCATACTTCCATAAATAGGAAAGTAGCAGTCAAGAAGTTTCTGGTTTTCTATTTCCTTAACGGCCACAAATGTCTTTCCTTCTTCTAATTTGACGATCATATCTACAGACAACGCCTCATTTATCTGTATTCTTCCTTTTTCGATGAAGACATTACCTAATAAATCATATACTGTTAAATACAGAATATCGTTTCTTTCTGCCAGGTCGGATAGTGTTGATTCGAGAAAAGATGGATTTTGTGCAGTCAGACTGAATTCTAAAGTAGGGTTAATGGATTTGACTATGTTTTCACTATTGTTTTTTAATAGGGTATTAAATTCAGACCTTACGATGCCATGTGCAAATATCAAGGTTAAAACGTTTATTAATAAAATTATAATAATTATTAGAATAGAAATTTGAACTTTTAGTGAATTAATTTTTATCATTGGTCCTCCCAATACTAAAGTTACGAAAATTGGAATTGAATGTCAAGAGCTAATTTTTTAACAAGGCTTTATTTTTTGCTATTTTCGTATAAGACCCAAAGGAAAAGGGTCGGGGCTCCCCGACCCTTTTCCTTTATCTTGCAATCCATTATCCGATTATATCTTCAATCTCTCCCAGAAGCCATTTGATTTCTTCAACAGTCAAATCTCCCATATGTGCTATTCTAAACGTTTTCTCTTTTAAGTCCCCGTATCCGTTAGAAAGGTACGCTCCTCTCTTGGATAATTCTTCGTTGAGTCCTTTAATTGAAATGCCTTTGGTATTATTGATACAGGTCACCGTTGGCGAAAGATTGTTCTCATCCGCAAAAAGTGAGAAATTCTCTCTTGCCCAGTCCTGAACTATAGTTGCCATTTCCGTGTGTCTTTTGAAGCGGTTTTCTATCCCTTCTTCATTTACTATCTTTTCCAGCTGATAATTAAGTGCCGCTATCAAATTAAGAGCAGCTGTTATAGACGGCTGCTTTGCCTTATCCCAGTATTTCTTGTACTCAAGAAAATCGAAATAGTATCCTTTATCGTCCACTTCGGCGGAACGCTGCATTGCTTTTTCGTTTACGGAAGCAATTGCCAATCCCGGGGGAAGAGCAAAACATTTTTGTGAAGATGAAAGTATATAATCAATACCCCAATCATCGACTCTGATCTCGGTGCCTGCCATAGAAGATACGGCGTCAACACATAAAATTACATCAGGATATTTGCTTACTACTTCCGCTATTTCTTTTAGAGGATTTATCACACCTGTTGAGGTTTCATTATGAGTTATAAACACTGTATCGAATTTACCTGTCTTTAGTTTTTCTTCTATATCCTCCGGAGAGATACCTTTACCCCATTCATATTCCAAAACTTCGTAGTCTTTTTTACAGCTTTTCGATATTCCTGCCCATCTTTTGCCGAAAGCTCCGCATATTGAATGAAGAGCTCCTTTCTTTACACAATTTCTGACTGCTGCTTCCATCAAACCGGTTCCCGAACAGGTTCCTATAATGATAAAATTATTCGTGAAAAGGACCTTTTGAAGTTTGGACACCGTTTCCTCCATCAATTTCGAGGTTTCCGGCATCCTGTGGCCAAACATAGGGAAATCCATTGCTTTTCGGACATCTTCTCTGACTTCTGTCGGGCCCGGAATGAATAATTTTCTGTACATTAAACCTCCTTTTTCCCTTTTCTGATTTCAGAATATAAAGGAAATTCTTCGGCGAGTTCTTTAACTTCACCTTTTACTTCTTCCATGGTTTTCTTGTCATTGATGTTCGTAAGAACTTTATCTATTAATCGAGCTATCTTTCCCATTTCTTCTTCTTTCATTCCTCTGGATGTTACGGCAGGAGCTCCGATTCTTATTCCACTCGCTATAAAAGGTTTTTCTTTATCAAATGGTATTGTATTCTTGTTTACTGTTATTTTTGCTTTATCGAGAGCTTCTTCTGCCTCTTTTCCGGTAATACCTTTGCTTTTAACATCAACAAGAATCAGATGCGTATCAGTTCCTCCTGCAACAAGCCGCCATCCCAGTCTCTTAAATTCTTCTTCAAGCGTTTTTGCGTTCAATATGATTTGGTGCTGGTATTTTTTGAAATCTTCGGAAAGCGCTTCCTTGAACGCGACAGCTTTCGCCGCGATTGTATGCATGTGAGGTCCGCCTTGAAGACCGGGGAAGATGGCTTTATCTATTGCGCTCGCCCATTTTTCCTTGCACAGTATTATTGCGCTTCTTGGTCCTCTAAGCGTTTTGTGTGTTGTTGTTGTTACTGCCTCTGCGTAAGGCACGGGTGAGGGGTGTTCTCCGGCAACGATAAGCCCCGCAATATGAGCAATGTCGGCAACAAGGAATGCTCCGACTTCGTCGCAAATTTCCTTGAATTTGTCCCAGTGCAGGGTCCTGGGATAGGCGGAAGCCCCTGTCATTATCAACTTTGGCTTCTGTTCCCGGGCTTCTTTTAAAAGATTATCATAATTTATTTGCTCTGTTTTGGGGTCCACGGTGTACTGGTAGGTTTTCCAGAATGTACCGGTAAAGCTTACTTTATATCCGTGAGACAGATGCCCACCGTGGGATAGAGAGAGCCCAAAAAACAAATCTCCCGGTTTAATTAGCGCAGAGTATACAGCCATGTTTGCCGGAACCCCCGAGTTTGGTTGAACGTTTACATGTTCGGCACCAAACAGCTTTTTGGCTCTTTCGATTGCAAGATTCTCTACGACATCCATCCATTTGCATCCGCCGTAGTATCGCCTACCAGGATAACCTTCTGCATATTTGTTTGTCATTACCGAACCCATAGCCTGGAGCACAGCCGGCGAAACGAAATTCTCAGAAGCTATCAATTCAAGATTTTCGTGCTCCCTTTCGGCCTCTCCGATTATGGCCTCGTACACTTCAGGATCTATTCTGTATAGTTCTTCCATTTTGCAACTTACCCCTCTTTTTAAAGTTTTAACTTCTGCCCCTATTATATTTTGATAACCTACCTTGTCAAGTAGAAAAACTGCTCCACCTAAAAAATATTTACAACAGAGAACACAGAGAAAAGGAAAAACACACAGAGCCCACAGAGAAAAAAGGATTTTTGTCGTTTTAAACTCCGCCACACAACCCCAAAAATTTCTCACATGTAGAACATGTAGAACTTGTAGTTTTTTGTTTTTACTAAAATCTAAAACCGAAAAACCAAAACCCAATATCTCACACAAAGACACTGAGACACAAAGTTTTTTATTTTGTTTTAAACAATTTAACTACTAAACTGATTCAAAAAAACTAACTACAATTCAACAATCAAACCTCTTCGACATCCTTGACATTCTTTATTTTTCTTAATATTATAATTAATATATAAGGAGGAAGCTTTTATCTATGTTAGTATTTGCAAAAAGTCATTTCTGGAAGTGTTTTTTCACGACTATTTTTTTATATCAATTATGTGGATGTTATTCAACTAGCGGAGCCTTACAATCAGCCCGAACTGCAGGAAAAGGAGAATTTGAAGGCATAGGTGCAATGGAGTTTGCTTCTTTGATTTCAGACCCAAGACCAGATATTCCTGACGAAAGACCCCATAACAGCAGGGGAGCTAGACTGAATTTAAGGTATGGTATAGGAGAAAGAACCGATTTAGGAATATATCTTAATTGGTACTCTTTATTCCCTGGTATATTTACTCCTACGCTAATTCTAGTAGGGCACCAGGTTTATCTTAAGCAACGCCTCACCCCCGAAAATTCCAAAATTGCAATAAGCGGCATGTTTGGAATTACGGAAACCATTGGCGCAGAAGTAGAAAACGAAGAAGTGAGATACGATCTGTTTATACCCCGTACAACTATTATAACTAGCAGTAATAGTAAAGAAGGACCAAATCTTTACGGGGGTTGGGGATGCATATACGGACATTTATATGGTCTCCAACCAGAATCTTTTGAGAATATCGGTCGTCTTTTATACATCGGCGATGAGCAAGCCTCCTTTATACACGATCTTTTCTTGGGATGGGAAGGGAAAATATGGAAAGCCAAGACAAAAACACTTTTAGAAGCGGATGTTACTTTCCATAGGCATAAGCCTCTAATTTTACAAATTTCCTTCGGGTATTATTTTTAACAAATAAATTCTCTGATGAAGTCGGCTTAAATATATTCACTTATGGTCACAGCTCAATCACAAAACCGCATTTCGCAAACCGACCAACTACCGTCACCCGTCTGCGGTCGTCGGTCTTTCTTAGAGCGTAGTCCTAAGAAATTTCCCCTTGACAAACTATTTTAATTCTATTATAATATTTTTGTATTAATTCATTAGTACAATATCTTTTTTTGTTAAATTAAGTTAAAGAGGAGTTGTTTGTGTTGAATTTTTTAGATGGAGTTTTGTATATATTTAAAAGCGTAGTGGTTGAAACTTTTTCTCCATTATGTTCGTCAAACATGGAAAGAGATAAATGGGAATTTAACCGTCCAATAAATTTAAGGAGGTGCAAATGAATAAAAAACTTAAAAAGCTATCTATGGCTTTTCTCTTTCTGACTTTTATTTTAACGCCCTTATCCGGAGAAAGCTCATACAGATATAAAATGGAATCCAGAAAAACTTACAGCGTGGAACCGGGAACGAAAATTACAGTATCCAATCGAAACGGGAAAATAGAAATCGAGGAATGGGATAAAAATGAAGTGGAAGTTTTTGCTGTTATCGGGTCAAACAAAAGCATGAAAGAATTGACAAGGGTTAAAATCGAGGTTTCCGTTGACGAGGAAATGGAAATCGCGACTAATTATTTCGGAAAAGATTCCAAGGAATCGAAAAACAAGGAAAACGACTTTGGCATCTGGGATTTTATTAAATGGGTAGTGAAGGGCGCATATTCCGGAGGTAAGATTGCCGTTGATTACGAAATTAAGGTTCCCGATTTTGTTGTTGTTTCAGAAGTAGGAACTTCAAATGGAGAAATATATTTAAATGGCACAAAGGGGCCATCCGAGATATCAACAACAAACGGAAAAATTAGAGCTGAAAACACAGAAGGCGATATAGAAGCAAGAACCACTAACGGAAAAGTGGACATCGAGAATGCAAACGGGTATGTTTCCGTTAAAACAACAAACGGTAAAATAGTAACAAAGGGAAGCAAAGGCATAGAAGAATTAAAAACGACAAACGGAAGCATAGAAGCAGAAATAAAAGATATAAAAGAAGAAGGGACGGAAATCAGAACCACAAATGGTTCAATAACACTGGGCTTGGCCGCTTCTCTCAACGGAATTCTCGAACTACGTACCACGAATGGAGGAATCGATTTAGACGGTATCGAATTAGAAGTTATTTCGCAACATAAAAATAAATATATCAAAGGCAAAATAGGAAAAGGCGGTGCAGAGATAAACGCAAGTACCACAAACGGAAGTATAAAGGTTAGAAAATTATAAAGAAAGTCAGGAGCTAAAATACAGAACCACTTTCCAAACCAAAAAATTAATTTTCACCGCAAAGGCGCAGAGTACGCAGAGAAAAAACACAAAGATTTTATTTGTTTGTTTTTCCCAATACTCACACAGAGACATAAAGAACGAAGAGGTTTTGCATAAAGATAGGGCAGTTAGACTATCCGCACTTAGCATCAAAAACCACTATGCATTTTTATGATTTTGAGTTTAAAGAAAAAACAAATCCAGATAATCTTGTTCATCCTGTTGCAAATTTTTTGGGGTCAAGTTGGGCTTTGCACGAAACAAAAACTAAATTAAAAAAGGTATGGCGGGGCTCTGCGCTCTCGGTGCCTCTGCGGCTAACTAAAAAACCCTTGACAAATTCTACATTTGTAGTATAATATACTACAAATGTAGAAGAAAATCAGGAGGGTAGATTGAAAAAATTAATTTCGGAAGAATTTAAGCACGCATTTTCTGCAAAAAGTTACTGGTTGGTCTTTTTGACTCTTTCTGTGCTGGTTATTCAACTGTCCGTAGCCGCTTCTAACGGCGAAAAGACAGATGAAGAAAAAGTCCCTGTCAGGGTTCCGAGGGTCAACTCTGAAGTAAAAATAGATGGCTATCTCGATGAGGAAGTATGGAATCAAGCGGTTAAAATCGATGCAAACATTGAGGTCGAACCCGGAGAAAACATTCCTGCGCCCGTCAAAACCGAAGTTTACATCGCTTACGACAACTCGAATATTTATGTTGCATTCAAAGCTTTCGACCCAAAGCCCAAAGAAATTAAAGCCAATTTGTGCGGCAGAGACAATATCTGGGATGACGACTGGGTTCTTATTCTGTTCGACACTTTTAATGATGAAAGAAGATGCTATGATTTCGGGTGTAATCCATTGGGCATTCAGGCGGATATTATCGAAAGTGTTTCTGGGGGCGGAGATTCGTGGGATGCGATATGGGAATCCGACGGCCGTATCACCGACGAGGGATATGTAGTGGAAATGGCTATACCATTCAGTTCGTTGAAATTTCCTCGCAAAGAAGGGGAACAAACATGGGGTTTCGATGCGGTAAGAAGTTATCCACGAAAAGTACGCCACCATATAGGCGCATTCCCAAGAGACAGAAGTAATAACTGTTATTTTTGTCAGTTGGAAAAACTGACTGGGTTCAGCGATGTCATACCGGGAAGAGATATCGAATTTGCACCCACATACACATCCGTAGTCGCACAGGAAAGGGAATACGAAACTTCGGGACCTTTTGACGAGAAATATTCAAATGACCTTGGTTTCACTTCAAGCTGGGGGTTAACAAACAATCTAAAACTCTGCGCAACAATCAACCCCGATTTTTCGACAATTGAAGCCGACGTAATCCAGGTGGATATAAACAATCCTTTTGAATTGTGGTATCCGGAGAAACGACCTTTCTTCATTGAAGGAGCGGAGTTTTTTGAAACGGCGATTGATGTGGTTCACACAAGAACCTTAGCCGACCCGAATTTTGGAATAAAATTAACCGGCAAAGAAGGCAAAAACACAATTGGTTTCTTCTCGGCACAGGATGCCGTGACGAATTTTGTCATTCCCTCTCTGGATGGGTCCGATTCCGATGACCTGGATATGAAATCGTACGGCACTGTCTTTAGATACCTCCGTGATTTCGGGCAATCATCAAATATAGGCTTGCTCCTGACCGACAGGGAAGGGGAAAACTATCACAATCGGGTTCTTGGTCTCGATGGAATAGTTAATTTTACAAAAAAAGATCAACTGCGCTGGCAGGCCCTCGGGACAAAAACCCTGTATCCGGATGAGATATCATCGGGGTATGGTCAATCGACTGATGAATTCGGAGGAAAAGGTATTTCCGCAAATTATTCGCATAGTATCAGTAAGTACAATTTCTATGGCACATATCAAGAGCTGAGCCCCAGTTTCCGTACAGACCTTGGATCCGTAACTCAAACAGGATACAGATATGGTGAGGTAGGAGGAAATTACATATGGAGAGCCGGCCCGGAGCACTGGTTTACCTGGATAAACATCTACTTAGGTGCTGATTTTGGGAAAGATTATGACGGCAATACGGCACGTAAACAACTAAAAGGTAATTTCAATTACAACGGTCCCCTTCAGTCGTATTTTGGGGTTTACGGACAATCATCGAGAGATCTTTACCATGAAACGGAATTCAAAACGAGTTATCTGAATTACTGGTTCGGAGGGAACCCTACAAAATGGTTCAATTTCAACTTATGGAGCGTGTTCGGCGACCAGATAGATTATGACAACACCCGACAGGGCAGAGGGTTGCAGATGGGGGTGAGCACTAATTTTAACATAGGACGACACTTGTCGGTATATCTTGACCACTATTATGACCATATGAATGTAAATGATATGAGGCTCTATACGGCCTACAGAGAGTACATAAAACTGATGTATCATTTCAACGAAAGGATTTTTATCCGAACAATCTTTCAATACGCCATTTATAAGAAAGACCCTGCTCTCTACTATGATGAGGTTGAACCTCGTGAACAGGAGTTCTTGACTCAAATTCTTTTCTCGTATAAAATCAACCCGCGCACCGCTTTTTATATCGGATATTCGGACAATTATTACGGAGATTACGATACGGAGATAATACAAACCGATAGAAGCGTTTTCGCAAAAATCGGATACGCATGGATGTTTTAGATTTAACATATATACATATATAACAAGGAGGATATATGGGCTTAACAAAAGCCGAATGGCAAATAATGAACGCTTTATGGAAAAATTATCCTGCTTCCGCTAGAGATGTAATCGAGAATCTGGAAGGAAATGTGGACTGGGCATATACGACTGTTAAGACAATGCTTGATAGATTGGTAAAGAAAGAAGTCCTCAAAGTAAACAAAGAACGTAATGTTAGTATGTATGAGCCTATTATCTCACAGAGAAAAACAAGGCAAGCCGCTATAAAATCATTTGTTAATCAGGCTTTTGACGGAGCAGTGGGAAATTTAATACATTACCTTGTTGCCGAGGAAAAACTATCAAGAAAAGAAAGGGAAGAATTAGTACGCATTCTCAAAGAGAAGTAAAAAAAATGATTAAGCAGCTTAATACCTTAAGCCTGACGTGGTGGAACCGGATGAGTGGTATGTTCTGTCAAGTGAGCTTCCTTATAATCCTCCTAAGCGGAATCCAGGTGGATTTTTTTGATGTGTTTGTGTGTGGGTGTTTTTTTTAACGGACCAACGGACTAACCGACCAACCTTTTACAATTATATCAAATCAAGACATCTTTCGTAAAAAGTTCTAAAATCATTCCTTCTCGGGTCGTCCTTATCAAGGCTCAGAAGCTCCATCGATTCCTGGGGATGTAAATTCAATATTCCGGCTACCATATATGGTACACTGTATCCCCATTCTATTTTTTCTTGTAAAGGAAGTATATATTTACCAATGACGTTTAAGATAGGCCTGATATCGAATTTGGGATTCTTCAGAAAAGACATTAAAAGTTCCAGAGGACAGTTCCCGGCGGCTCTTCCTATTCCGTATAAAGTACCATCTACGTAATTCGCCCCTCTTATTATACCTTGAATCGTGTTTGCAAAAGCAAGCTGCTGTTGATTATGACAGTGCACACCTACTTCTTTGTTTTTGATATATTTTTTATATTTATCGTAATAAAAATCTATATCCTCGCTATACAGAGCTCCAAAACTGTCTACTATGTAGACTGCCAATACTTTTGTTTCTTCCTGTATCTGAGCAAGAGCTTCATCCAATTCCCAATCCACTGCGTGAGAAATTGCCATAACATTTATTGTCGCCTCGTAACCGTTCTCAATCGCAGCATTAGCAGTTTTTATTGCCTTATCAATGTCTTTTACATAGGTGGCAACCCTGATAATATCTATAGGGCTTTGTTCCTTAGGTTTTATGTCGGCAACCGAACTCTTGTGTGCATCCATCATTACTGCAAGCTTTGTATTGGTTTCGATACCATCTATGGCTTTTTTAAGTTTATCATCATCGCAGAACCTCCATGGACCATATTCCTTGGTCGAGAACATCTCTTTACTATTTCTGTAACCAAGCTCTACTATATCAACACCCGCTTCCGAGACAGCTTTATAAACAGCTCTAACAATCTCGAAAGAGAACTTCGAATTATTCATCAGTCCTCCGTCCCTTATGGTGCAATCTACGACTTTTATTTCCGGTCTATACATTTAAAAAACTCCTTTTATACAATAAATTTCCTTTAAGATTATATAGCAGATATGCAGATATGTCAAGTCGAGCAAGCAGGAGAAAAGGGAATAAAGAATAGAAAATAAATCCAGATCGCAGTTTAAATAAATAAGAATCATTTGTGTAATTCTATCTTAGTATAAATAAAAAATTAAAAAGCAAAATAGTTAAATTGGGAGTTAGGATTTTGGGGTTGGGATTTAGTAAAAAAATTAACAAAAAATCCTGTAAATCCTTTTTTTATCCGGTCTAAATATTTGGTGTTGCGGGGTGGTTTTAAACAAACAAAAATATAGTTTCTTGTCCCTGTGTTCTCTGCGTCTCTGTGGCTAAAATTTAGTTATTGGGGTGCCTCTTGACATAATTGCAAAGAAAACTATACTTCTATGACGAGTGAAATATGGTACAGATTACGAAGAACCAACACTACGGTTGTACCTGTAATTAATTAAGTTAAAAACTTATAAAGGGAGGTGGAAGTGGATTTACCTATGGAATACCCAAAATGTCAAAAATGTAATTTTGGAGTACTTGTTCCTCTTTCCGACTACGGGCAAAGTGGTGCTTCGATACCATATAAAGCCTGGGTTTGCACAAATCCGGATTGTCATTACCATATCAGAATAGACAACGGGGAACTTAGTTATGGCACCGAAATTGGAATAAGTCCTAAGCAACAAAAGAGTTGAGCATTTAAAAGAATACATACATTCCTGCATATTAAAAACCTCGGTGGGCTTGCATAAACGTTTAATCTATCACAGGCATAGTTTTTCGGAGGAGTCTGATGGAACTTTCCAGAGTTTTTTCCTGTGCTCTTAAAGGGATTGAGGCGAAAATCGTTGAAGTTGAAGTAGGCCTTTCGAGAGGCCTACCTTCTTTTACGATAGTCGGCTTGCCGGAAACGGCAGTAAAAGAATCAAGAGAAAGAGTCGAATCCGCAATAAAAAGTATGGACCTGGAATTTCCGCTGAAGAAGATAACGGTTAATCTCGCTCCTGCGGACATAAAAAAAGAGGGAACCTCCCTTGACCTTCCGATAGCTCTGGGTATTTTAGCCGCTTCCGGACAGATTGATCCCGCCAATTTGAAAGATACTCTGATCGTTGGAGAGCTTGCGCTTGATGGGAGAATCAGAAAAGTAAAGGGGGTTTTGCCTGCTTCTATTCTGGCGAAGAACAACAAAATAAAGAGAATGGTAGTGCCCCACCCCAATGCCAAAGAAGCAGGAGTTGTAAAAGGAGCTGCAATTTATCCTGTTAACAATCTTAATGAATGTCTCGATACTTTGCAAAACGGCCAGAAAGAACCTTTTCTGGTGAATGTGGACGAAATATTCAGGGAAACTTCGCAGTTTAACCTGGATTTTTCTGACGTTAAAGGTCAACTCACGGCAAAAAGAGCTCTCGAAGTTGCCGTTGCCGGCGGGCACAATGTTTTGATGATCGGCCCACCAGGTTCCGGTAAAACAATGCTTGCAAAAAGGCTTCCGACGATTTTGCCCCTAATGAGTTTGGAAGAAGCCATTGAAACCACAAAAATTCATTCCGTCCTGGGCATGTTACCCCCTAAAGTTTCTCTAATCGCCAAAAGACCCTTCAGATCGCCTCATCATACAATCTCTTATGCCGGATTGATAGGAGGAGGAACTTATCCTCAGCCAGGTGAAGTAAGTCTGGCTCACAATGGAGTCCTGTTTTTAGACGAATTGCCGGAATTTAGCAGAAATGTTCTCGAAGTCCTTCGCCAACCTCTTGAGGATGGCGCTGTCACGATTTCTAGAGCTAAAAGTATAATAGCCTATCCTGCTCGTTTCATGCTGATTGGTGCTATGAATCCCTGTCCCTGCGGATACTTCGGAGACGCTTATATAGAGTGTACCTGTACCCCATCCCAGATAGACCGCTACCGCAGTAAGATTTCAGGTCCTCTACTTGACAGAATTGATATGCATATTACTGTAGGAAGAGTGAAATACAATGAAATTATGGATATGGAACCCGGTGAAAGCTCTAAATCAATTAGAGAAAGAATCAAAAAATGCCGGAAAGTTCAGGAAAAAAGATACCAGAAGGAAGATTTGTATTTTAACGCTCATCTCGATTCAAAAATGCTGAGAAAACACTGTAACATTGGAGAGAAAAGCAGAGAATTACTTAATGCGGCAATGGAGAAATTTGGTTTTTCCGCAAGAGCTGTCGACCGCATTCTGAAAATGGCAAGAACGATTTCCGATCTTGAAGGAAGAAAAGATATCCAGGTCAATCATATAGCGGAAGCAATACAGTACAGGACTCTTGATAGAAAATTATGGTTGACGAAATAAAAAACACCTCTGACAATTAACAAAAAAGATGGAACTACAAGTATATTCTTTGGGTCTAATATATTTGGAGTAGAATTTATGATAAGTTCTGGTGATTAGAATTGGAAAAAGATAAAAAAGAGAAAAAAAACAATAAGGATATAGAAAAATTAAAAGACGATATCTCCCTAGAAGAAGAAGAGCCTAAAAGAAAAAGACTCTTGCAAGTATTAGTATTATTCTTGATAAGTGGAATTATAATATCCTTAGGAATCTACTTAAGGTGGGACAAACGAATAGTAGGTGTTGGTGTTTTTCTTTTCGCTCTGGTATCCCAGGGCTGGGCAAGTCTGGTTTCTCTACTGGGAGGAGTTCCTATCATTGGTAGTGTTGTAGTAAGATTCCTGGCTCTGCCCCTACTTTTTCTTGTAAACAGCATCGGCAACCTGCTTGCTTTTATAGCAATTAAAATGGGGTATAAGAAAGAAATAATAGATACGAAGTTGCTTGCCTGGACTTTCGCCGGAGGGCTTCTGGTTGGTTTCATAATAGGGGGGTTAATATGATATTATTGTTTTTTCTGACATCTCAGTACCTTTTTGAGCAAAATAAGATTCAATACAGGACTCATGAATGGCTAATGCACGAAACGGAACATTTTTATATATACTACTATACAAGTGAAAAAGTTTTGGTACCTTTTGCGGCTGATGTTTTGGAAGAAAGTTACGATAGACTCAAAAAAAGATTTAATTATAAAGAGAGAAAAAGAGAGGCAAAAATACCTATAATCATCTACAAATCTCACCCCGATTTTCAGGAAACCAACGTAATCACCGATAGAATACCCGAAGGTGTAGGAGGGTTCGCGGAGATTTTCAAGAATCGTATCGTGATTCCTTTTAATGGTTCTTACTCTAGCTTCAGGCACGTTTTAAACCATGAATTGACGCATATCTTCCAGTACCGCATACTTTACGGTTCAGGGGTGGATGCGATTAGAAGAATGATAACCTCACAGATTCCACTCTGGTTTATTGAAGGTATGGCAGAATTGGAATCGTTGGGGTGGGACGAGAGCGCGGAGACATACATAAAGGATGCCGTATTAAACGACAAGCTATTTACCATTCCACAATTGAACAATTTAGGAGGATATCCTATATACAAAGAAGGCCAATCGATATTATATTACATTAGAAA
Source organism: uncultured bacterium (assembly GCA_964523975.1). Lineage (GTDB taxonomy): Bacteria > Hydrothermota > UBA3072 > UBA3072 > UBA3072 > JAFGHJ01. Next base: position 18,722 of record CAZGBM010000016.1, read on the forward strand.
AAAATATGGTGAGGAAAAAATCGGGGAGATAATGAGTAAGCTTAAACTCTCCAATTCGTTTGATGCAGCGCTCGGCAGCGTTCTGGGAATAGACGCCAAGAGGTTGAATACCGAATGGGAGCAGACTTTGAAGAAAAAATACTGGCCAATCGTCGAAGAAAAACAATATGTAAATGATATAGCAAGACCGATGGTGACACACGAAGGATTTGAAGACTTATATAATTATGCTCCCTGTATATCCCCGGAGGGAGATAAAATAGCGTATTTTACCGATAAAGCGGGAGAGGTTCAAATAAGACTTGTTTCAAGCCTAACTAAGGAAGATTTAGGACTCCTCGTCAAAGGAGGTCTTACTCCCAAATTCGAGTCTCTGCATCTTATGGACGGACACATTGACTTTTCTCCCGACGGAGAAAAAGTTGTTTTTTCTGCCATGGAAAAGGGCAGGGATGTACTTTATATTTTGGGAGCAAAAAAGAGGGAAGTATTTAAAAGAATCGAATTGGATCTTGACAGAATACGTTGGGCAGAATTTTCTCCTGATGGAATGAAAGTTGCATTTGTCGGTCTTAAGAATGGTGCTTCCGATATTTATGTATATAATCTCGAAGACAAAACTCTTACGGATATAACACATGACAGATATTCAGATAATTATCCGGCATGGAAGGGCGATTCCATAATTTTTGTTAGCGACAGACCGGAAACGGAGAGTTGGGATTACGATAAAAATATGTTATATATTGCCGATCCAAAAGGAAGCGTAAGGAAATATTTTTCCTTTGGTACGGACATTATAGCCCCGGCGGTCTATAATTCTGACGTCTACTTTATTTCTTACAGAGACGGAAGCAAAAATTTATATGTATATAGTCCGGATTCCGGTAGCGTGAAACAACTTACGGATCTTATTGGCTCCTTGAATGATTTTTCTATCTCGAATTCGGGTAACATCGCATTTTCTATTTATTCAAACCTGGGCTGGGACATATATTTTATCGATTCAATAGGAACCCTGAAAGGAAAAGAGCCGAACCCTGCAGTAGAGCTGGATAAAGAAGAATACATCCCCGTGACTCTTGCCGCAGAAGATAAAATGAGAAACGATAGAGGAGCCCCTCTGAACTTCGGGGTAGACTATCTTTTCGGAACCCTTGGTTATTACTCGGATTATGGTCTTTACGGCTATGTGTTGGTGGGAATGAGCGATGTACTCGGCAATCACCAGGTTTATTTATTACTCGATAATACAGGCGATATCACCGAGAGCAATTTCCAGATTCAATATTTATATCTTAAATACAGAGTTGACCTGGCTGCTTCTTTGGTAAGACAGAGCGGTTTATTTTTATTAGGAGAAGGATTCCTGGCTGGAGATATATGGAATGTAAATACTGATGTTATACTTCCTGTTGACCGCTTCAAAAGATTTGAACTTGGATTAAATTCTTACTATCTGGGAGGGAATTTATTAACGCCTGACCCTAGCGCTCCAGGTTGGTGGATAGTAAATCCCACCGTAGGGCTACCTTACTTCGGTTTACTTGGCAATATATCCTTTGTGTATGATAACGGCGTCTGGGGATATATGAATCCTGTAAAAGGCACAAGAGCAAGATTTTCTTTCAGTAAGTCATTAATACCGGGTGAAAACTTCTGGAAAATCAGTACGGTTTCAACAGACCTCAGAAAGTACTTCTATTTTAACGACGACTATAGCTTTGCTGTCCGTCTTTTCCTACTGCACAGCTGGGAAAGGGACAGTGAACATTTTGGTACTGTCGGAATTGGCGGAGGGCGTACGGTCAGAGGATATGATTATAATACACAGATAGGAAGCTCCGCAGGCCTTTTGAGCCTGGAATTAAGAATGCCTTTAATCAGAAGATTGGACCTTGGCTTTCCTCCAATATCTTTAGGAGGTATCGAAGGAGCCTTTTTCACCGATATAGGAGCAGCTACTTATGATTACAGAAATTTTAAATTTTTTACTACCGAAGAACACATGATAAAACTTGCTGACCCTATTATGTCTTTCGGTGTGGAGTTCAGGCTGAATATGGGAATAACGATATTAAACTTCGATATTTCCAAAAGAACCGACTTACACGAAATCAAGGAAGGCACTTTTTACGACGTTCATTTCGGTTTGCCTTTCTGATAAACTGCTACAGTTTAAAAATTAACTTAAGAAGAATTACCACAGAGTACACAGAGAAAAAAAGAACTCACAGATTCTCACACAAAGCACACAAAGACCACAAAGCTTTTAGTTTTGTTTTTTACTTGACCCCTGGAATCCTCGAACCCTTGATTCCTAACTTTAATTAACAATAAATTACACAAATAACACGAATAGTTATTCTAACTACCACCTACTCACTATTCTCTACTTATTTCTTCACTATTTTCCATTCCTTCGAAACCTTATTTCCCTGTCTATCACTTAAGGTAAGCTTAAGAGTGTGTCCTCCTTTTGCTATTTCTTCCGGATATTCAAAAACCAATCTTTTTCTCTGCGGGTCATACATGAAAACGGTTCGCTCACCGTCAATAATGGTTTGAATAGAAGGGAAATCAACTCCGGATAGCGAATCCCAGACATTAATCTGAAGTGGAATTTTAGAGGAGAAAGATTTTATCTTCAAAGAAACGGAAGGAGCAACCGTATCTTTCAGTATTCCGAAAGTTCCCAGATGAGTTATTGAGCTCACCAGCGACTTCCCTTCTCTGGTAGATGAAAGATAACTCCAGTTTTTACCATTCTTTTCGTATATCGAGCAGAATTTTTCTTTCTCGGGAATATAAATCTTGATTTTTCTTTTTTCTTTAAAGGGTATGGGTGGTTCCCAGCTCCAGGTTCTTGGCTCGGAGTAATCGACTTTGACCGCTATCAGACTCGTGTTGATTTTATCGTTTGGAGTGAGCGTTATCTGGCATTTGCCATCCGGAGATTTCAATTTTCGAAAATCGCTCTTTGTGAAATTCCAGATCAAAATCGAATCTCCGGATTTCAAAACTGCGCCCAGTTTCTTTAAGTCAAACCATTCCCCTTCCGATGAAAATCCGTTCGTTTCGAAATGCGTATTTTTGTCATATGAATCGCTTGAATCTGCAGTTCTTTTCCCCAGGGAATCAAGAAGATTGATACTTAAACGGGCGACATTGCGCGCATTATCATAAACTTCAATCGAACATTTTCCGCCGCTTCCTCCGTCTATTATCCCGTTTTGCCCTTCGTAAAAAGGGAAATTATTGCCCGGAACCGCAAACAATCTTCTGAACTTTCTGTCCGTTCTCTTTCTAAATACAAAATCGAAAAGAAACCTGGAATCGTTATAATTTGAATAAGAGAATTTATCTACAAATTCCCTTCTTATAAGTTGCCTATTTCTGTACAATCTGATTTCTTTGGGACCAAGGCGTCCGGAGCGGGTATTGACTTTATCTTCTGTTTCTATCTCTATACCCACTTTTCCTTCAACAAAAGCCAAGATAGTATCTTTTGGGAATTCGAAAATCTTACCTGTATGCAAACCCGAAATAGTCGAGGATTCATCCATAGGAACGAGACGGATAGCTTTAATAACGGGAGGAACAGTATCGGGAACCGAAAAGCCGTGTGATAAAGGGTCCACAGGATTGTTCCACCTATCCCTTAACTCAAAATGAAGATGAGGATCGTAGCAACCAGAACGACCAGTATAACCAATTAATTCTCCCTCCTTTACCGGTATTTCCCCTTTTTGAAACCAGATTTCTACAGCGTAAGAGAATATTTGCAACTGCTTCTTTCTTACTATTTTTTCTAAAGTTTTAGGAAAGGACGAAAGATGCGCATAAACATAAATTTCACCTGACCAGCTTTTTACATATACGACTTTCCCGTAACCCCACGGAGAAGTCTTGACTCTCGTTACCCAGCCGTTACTCGTCGAATAGACTTCTTCTCCTATTTTTCTTGTAGGAAAGTCTATACCGGCATGAAGATGCCCATCCCTCCATTCTCCGAAAGACGAAATAAGCCCCTCTCTGTCCGCGAGAGGCCATGTGGTAATATTCAGAGAAAAAAGAATGACCGGATACAAAAAACCGAGGTAAATCATAATACTCAATTTAACAAAAAAATACGGTAACGCAACAAACAAAAAAAAACGACCACCATAAAGAGTCTCCAACAAACCAAAGAATCCGCAAATAAAATCATCGAAAAAACATAACAAAAACCGAAAAAAAACAATGAAAAATTTTAAATTTCCCGTATCAGGCAATATTAAAACCTTCTAAAAATCTGCGTAAAGATTATTGTACTATGGTTATACCGGGTTGACACAATTACAAAAGTTTTTAATGTTAACGCCTTGAATTTCAAGCTGTTAGTTCTGGAACGATTTTTGCAGTATATAATACGTCATGAAAGAGATATTAATTGTAGATGATTTTAAACCAACCTTAAAATCGATCCAGTCTTATATATACGGGCAATATCCGGGGGAGCTAAAAGTTCATATCGCGGAAAACGGAAAGGAAGCAATTGAGGTACTCGATTCCAACGAGATAGACCTGGTAGTGACAGATATAGGTATGCCTGTAATGGACGGTCTTGAACTGCTTGCATATATGAGCAAAAAGTACCCCGGAGTTCCGGTAATCGTAATGACTTCTTTCGGCACTCCTCAAATAGAAAAACGTCTTCAGAATTTCAACACTTTCCTTTATCTTGAAAAACCTTTCGATATCAAGGAGCTTGAAGTAAAAATCCTGGAAGGACTCAAAGTTGAAACAGAAGGTCACATTAGAGGTTTTTCCCTGCCCTCTTTTCTGCAACTTATAGAAATGGAATCTAAAACCTGCACTTTGAAAATCGAATACGAAGGGAATAGAGGTTTTTTATATTTTAAAGATGGTTTCTTGATTGAAGCAAAAACCGCCGAGACCAGCGGGATAGAAGCGGCGCTGGAACTCCTGTCTCTGGAAAAATCCGAGATTGATATTGACGGCAAATGCAGAAAGACCGAAAGAACTATAGATAAGCCACTGCATTATCTGCTCCTTGAAAGCGCCCGACTTAAAGATGAAAAAAACATCGAAAGAAAACCGGTTGATAGTCTGGAGAAGGAAATAGAGAGAGAAGTCGAAAAAGAAGTATATTCTTCACTTGGTTTTGAAGACCCGGAAACACCGCAAACTAAAGTAATCTTTAAATAAAAACAAAGACAAAAAGACCCACCCAAACACCCCTTAATTGGACGCAGGTTTTTAATCAGTTGGTCGATTGGTGTATTGGTCTGTTTTAAAACACACCCACCCTCTAACACCCAAAAAGAGAAAATATTTGTGTTATTCGTGTAATTTGTTGTTAATTAAAGTTAGGAGTCAAGGGTTCGAGGATTCCAGGGTTCAAGTAAAAAACAAAACTAAAAGCTTTGTGGTCTTTGTGTGCTTTGTGTGAGAATTGTTTTTTTAGTGGTATGTCGGGATTTAAACAACATTATCCTTTTACTCTGTGAGTTCGTTTTTCCTCTGTGTCCTCTGTGGTAAAGATTTAGGTATGTTGGTGGAGCTTGGTGCCTTTGTGGCTCGCTATTGACAAAATACTCTAAGAACGTACTCTAAATTAACCAACCACGTAAAAAATCTCATGAATAGCAGGAGGAAATTATGATAAAATGCGGAGTTATTGGTGTTGGGCATATGGGGGAACACCATACTCGTATCCTATCAAAACTACCTGAGACCACCCTGGTGGGAGTTTCCGATATCGATGAAGAGAAAGGGGAAAAAATCGTACAGAAATATAATTGTAATTTCCTCAAAAATTATACCGATCTTATAGAAAAGACGAATTGCGTCGTAATTGCAACGCCTACCAATACACATCGAGGTATTGCGATCGACGCACTTAAAGCGGGAAATCATGTTTTTATAGAAAAACCAATTTCGCTGGATATCAAAGAAGCCGACGAGATAATTAAGACGGCAAAAGATTTGGGACTTCTCTTACAGGTCGGGCACATCGAGAGGTTCAACCCGGCAATATTAGCCGCAAGAAAATTTGTCAAAAATCCTCTCTTTATAGAGGCGCACCGCCTTTCTCCTTTCTACGGTCGCGGTACAGATGTTTCGGTCATTCTAGATTTGATGGTTCATGATCTGGATATCATACTAAAAACAGTAGAATCTCCTATACAAAGTATATCTGCCTGTGGAGTACCCGTTCTTACGGACAACATAGATATCGCCAATGCGAGACTTGAGTTTGAAAATGGAGCCATGGCTAACATTACCGCTTCGCGCATTTCCATAACGAAGCTTCGAAAAATACGCTTCTGGCAAAAATATTCGTATGTTTCCGTTGATTCATTGAATAGAAAGGTAAATGTATTTCATAGAGAAATCAAAAACGGAGAGCCCGAGATAAAAGAGGAAGAAGTTTCTGTGTCGCAGGAAGAGCCGTTATTTCTCCAGAACAAGGCTTTTATCGAAGCCTGTTTGGGTAAAAAGCCTATTCAAGTTAAACCTGAAGAAGCAAGAGATGCTTTAGCGCTTGCACATAGAATCCTGGAAGAGATAAGAAAACGAGCAAAAAAAGTAGATATCACTCTATCGTCGGAAAAAAATTAACGATGAAAGTTTTATTCATAACGGGTGAAGCATCCGGAGATTTGCATGCTTCTAATTTGATTGCCTCTTTCAAAAAAATAAACCGCGACATTCGATTCTATGGTATCGGAGGGGAAAAAATGGGTAGAGAAGGAGTTAAAATTATTTATCCTTTCGACAAAATTAATGTTGTCGGATTCAGTGAAGTCCTTTTGAGAATATCGAATTTAAAAAAAGCAAGAAAACAGATTTCAATTTGTACAAAAGAGAATAAATTCGACTTCGCGGTTACAGTCGATTTTCCGGGATTCAACATTCCAATGGCAGGATATCTTAAGAACAAGGGAATTCCTGTTTTCTATTTTATTACCCCGCAAATCTGGGCATGGGGAAAATGGAGAAGCAGAAGCCTGTCCAAATATTTCAGACATTTATTCGTAATATATCCTTTCGAAAAAACCTTTCTAGATAAAGAAGGGATAACATCTTCTTTTCTCGGAAATCCTCTAATTGATATTTTTAAAAAACAAGGAAAAATAAAAAGAAAAGACCTCTCCCCTGGAGACCCTTTGATTGCGATTTTACCGGGTTCGCGAGAATCGGAAATAAAAAGGTTGCTTGTACACATGTTGAAAGCTTTTAGAATCTTCCGGCAGAAATACCCTAAAAGCAAAGCAGTAATTGCTCTCCACCGACAGGAAAATCTCCCCTTAACCATGAAACTCGGGAAAGGACTTTTAGATGACGTTAAAGTTTTTTACGGCAAGACATACGATATTCTTGAACATGCTGATCTTGCGATTGTCTCTTCCGGGACGGCGACGATAGAAGCCGGAATACTGCAGACGCCAATGGTTATAGTATATAAATTATCGTATTTTTCCTGGGTTATTTCAAAAATCTTAGCCCGCGTCAAATATTTCGGTCTCGTAAATATCGTTTTATCCGAAAAAATAGTACCGGAACTTATTCAGAGAGAAGTCAATCCGCAAAGAATCTCTAAAGAACTGGAAAAAGTTTACGCACACAGAAAAAAAATAACGGAGCAGCTAAAGAAGATACCTTCGGTATTAGGCTGTGAAGGTGTTTATGATAGGACCGCTTATAAAATCCTTTCTATGGTTTAGTGAACCATTTTTGATAGCTCTACTGGTTTATATATTAGGATTTACCTGGAAAATAGAATTCAAAGGAATCTCACTTTTAAAAAAACATAATTTTAAAGTTTTGTACGTTTTCTGGCATGAAAATATGCTTCCGCCGCTTTTTACCCACCGGTGTAGAATGGTAGGCGTTATTGTCAGCCCCAGCAGGGACGGGGAACTTATAAGCAGAGTATTGAAGCTCTTGGGATTTAAAGTATTTCGGGGAGATACCGAAAGAAAAGGCAGTAGAGCCCTTATCAAGTTAATCAAATACGGTAGGAAAGGTCACGAGATTGCGATAACGCCTGACGGGCCGAAGGGACCGAGAAGAAAAGCAAAAAAGGGGGTTTTCCTGGTAGCCCGGAAAACAGGACTTCCTCTCTTAGCCGTTAGAATAAATGCTTGGAAATCTTTCAGGTTTTCTTCATGGGACAAATTCATGCTTCCGTACCCTTTTTCGAAAATAGAAATCGAATTGAATGAATTAGAGAAAAATTTAAACAGCGAAAATCTGGGAAATTTTTTATCCTGAAATAAAAACTCCTCTTATTGACCCCAAGAATACTGCGAAACTCTATAATTTTTGTTTGCTTTTTAAAAATTGAAGATTATAAAGTTTCCTGTACAAGCCGTTTTTACTTAATAAATTTTTATGTGTTCCTTCTTCGAGTATTTTACCCTTACCGAGCACTATAATCCTATCAGCATTTATTACCGTTGATAGTCTGTGGGCAATTACTAAAGCCGTCTTTCTGTAAAGCAATTCCGACATCGCATCCTGCAGTAATTTCTCGGACTCGGAATCGAGCGAAGAAGTAGCTTCATCCAGGATTAAAATAGGAGAGTCTTTAAGAAGAGCACGAGCAATGGCTATTCTCTGCTTCTCTCCTCCTGAAATCCTTCCTCCCTTTTCTCCAACCACCGTATCCGGACCGTTCGGCAGACTTTCGACGAAATGTTCCAGGTGGCTTTTTATAAGAACCTTATGTAACTCTTCCTCAGAGGCATCTATTTTCCCATATTTGATATTATTTCTGACGGAATCGTTAAACAGTACCACGTCCTGAGTTACCATACCTATTTTGCCGCGAAGAGATAAAAGGGTATACTCTCTTATATCCTTTCCGTCTATCTCTATTTTACCTTCCAGGGGGTCGAAAAATCTGGGAATCAGCTGGACCAGCGTGGTCTTTCCCGCACCCGATGGACCTACTATGGCTATTGTTTCTCCTTTTTTTATCTCAAGATTTATATCCTTGAGTGCGTAGATGTTATTCTCATACGAAAAGGAAACTTTAGAAAACTTAACGGAAGATTTTAAGGAGTCGAAAACGATTGTCCCCGAATCTTCTACTGTTTCGGTTGCCTCTATAATTTCAAGGGCGCTATCCATAGAAGCCAGTCCGTGTTGAAGATCTCCGTAGGCTAAATTTATCTGCCGGGCGGGTTGCTGCAAGAGCACTGCACAACCAAGAAAGATAAGAAACTTATCAGGCGTTATAAAACCTTTAAAAATTAAAACCCCGCCGACAACCAGTATGGTACCCGCAATGAATGCTCCTAAAAATTCCGAAGAAACAGGTAAAATACCTTTTATCAGGCTCCCTTTAACATAATTCTTTTGATATTTGTCCGATTCGTGCTTGAATTTTTCTCTCTCGTATTTTTCCATTCCGAATAACTTTATTATTCTTATTCCGTATAGCATCTCGGAAGCCAATGTGTTCAAAAAGGCTCTCTGTTTTCTTAGATGAGTAAATCGCCCATGAATCCTTTTGCCTATAAAGTGTACCGCAAAAAGAATAAAAGGTATAAGAAAAATAAATATCAGCAACAATCTCCAGGATGCCCATAAAGCCAGTCCCATATATACAAGCAGAAGAAACAGATTTCGTCCCAAGTCTATAATCCCTCTTTTAAGCGCAAATTGTATTTTCTCCGTGTCATTCGTAATCCTTGAAAGAAGATTTCCCGACTCTGTTTTCAAGTGAAATTTATAGGAAAGCTCTGTTAATTTCGAGAACATGTCGACTCGAATATCGGAGATGGTTTTCTGTTCGAGCGTATCTGAAAGAAAATATAAAATAAGTTCAAAGGGAGCCTTTATTCCGTAAATGAGAACAAGTGCTATCGCCAACCTGATTAACGAACTCATCTTACCATTTGATTCAATCCAACCAATAAGCCAGCGTAAAATGCCCGGCCCGGCACTCGCGTTTTCTTTCCCGAAAATAGCTGAGACGATAGGAGTTATCATACCTATGGTAAATCCGCTCAAAATTGCGACAATAACCATAACGACGATAAGAAATCCGAGCAAGGCTTTATATTTGAAGAGATACCGCCCCAATTTTTTCAACATATCTACATTTTACCGGAATAAAAGGAGAAAGCAAGAGGAAATTATACCCGGATCAAACGAATCGGCGATTCATCCAATCCATACACCCCGGCAGACAACCAACCACCTTCAGAAATTTAGCTAAATTATCAGAAGATTGCCAACATTCTCCGAATAACCACCCCCTTAATAACCAAGACTTTTGCCCATTATAAATGTTCGATTTTCAGCTGTTTGCTCGGAGATAATCATAGTATGTAGCAAAATTATATTTTTTCCATATATTCCTTACCATGAAAAAAAGAGAGATTTTAGTAAAATTCGGAAAAAAGGTAAGAGAAGAGAGGAAGAAGCTGGGTTATTCGCAGGAAGTTCTTGCGGACAAAGCCGGCGTTCACCGTACTTATGTCGGGATGATTGAGAGGGGAGAGAAGAATATTACCCTCGCAAACATCCAGAAAGTCTCTAAAGCCTTAAAAATAAAGATTTCGAAATTGACGGAAGGACTGTAGTCCTTAGCATCTGGTTCGAAGTTCTTAAGTAAGAGCGATTTGACATCGTCGCGCGATCGTTTCTTTTTCGTTTTGCCGAATAACGCACCAACAGTTCAACAAATTTAAAATCTGCGGTCATCAGGCAGTCTTGAAAGACACGTGGCTGGTGGCTAGTTCCTCAATAAATTCGTATAATTTATCGTTCCTACAAACAACTTGACAAATAATTACTCCTAAATATAATTTCAATATGGGGTTATACAAAACCAAATTCGTTGCCAGAAAAGTATTTAAGAACATTTTCGAGAGTATGGCTTTTCTTCATCCCGATTTTATAAGTTATCTTGCAGTGGTTCTATCCATAGTTACGGGTATTTCTTTTTATTATTCAAAGAAAACCACTCTCCTTCTTATTCTCTGTATCATTTTGATATTACTGAGGATGTTTCTTAACACAGCCGACGGCGTTGTAGCGAAAATAAGGGAAAGGAAAACTCTTATCGGAGAAATTGTCAATGCTCTTCCAGACAGGTATTCCGATATATTTACGCTCGCCGGGATAGCTCTTGCGGGCTTTGCAAATTACTGGATTGGAATATCGGCAATGGCAACTATGTTTCTCGTTAGTTATTCCGGTATGTTGGGAAAAGCAATCGGACTTTCATGGAGACATGAGGGTCCTCTTGGTAAAGTGGAAAGATTGGTTATTTTGATATTTTTTTCGATTTTGCAATTAATTCTCAGAGAAAGAACTTTTATGGGTTTTTATCCTTTGGGGTGGGCGCTTATTATTTTTATTGTTTTTGGGCAGTGGACGGTTTTTAATCGTATAAGAAAAACCTATACCGAAATACTGGATAAGGAATTAAAACCTCCAAATAAAAAAACTCTAATATTGTTTGATTCATATACCGGTAACACAGAAAAAGTTGCAAAACAAATTGGTAAAGCAGTAAAAGGGAAAGTGGTTTCGGTAAAAAAGAACCCCTCTTTAAAAGAGTATGATTTTGTTTTTATAGGATCGCTTGACCAGAAAGCAAAGCCAACGCCGAGAATAATTGATTTTCTCAAAAAGAAGAACTTTGATAAACAATATGGGATATTTATAACACACGGGGTTCCAATATGGGGGCCTATTTCTTCTAAAATGTGTGTTAAAAAATTGCAGGAAGTAATTGGTAAAAAATCCAGCGGTTATTTTTTCTGCAAAGGCAAACATTATCGATTTCCTTTTTATAAAGATCATCCGGATGAAGAGGAATTACTTTCGGCAAGGGTTTTTGGTTTGAAACTTTTGAGAAGGGTTTTTAAAAATGGATAATATACGTAAGGTGCTTTTGCTGGTAGTTTCCGTCATCATGGGATGTTTTCTCATGATTTTGCTTACGATTACCATTGCAAAACGCAAAGACAAGAAGTTTCTTAAATCTTTGTGGGTAAAATATCTTGCCTGGTTTCTCATAATACCTCCGATAATTTTTCCCTTATTATATAGCAGGCTAATTTTCGTAGCAGTTTTTCAGGTTATATCTATATTGTGTTTTAGAGAGTTTTCGCGTATGACAGGTATATGGAAAGACAGGAGATATATAATAGTATGTTATCTGGCACTTTTCATTATATATTGGCCCGTTTATCTCGGCAAATCGGCATACGGAGCTTTCCAGGCGTTCCCTATATTTGCAATCACTGCTGTTCTTTTGGTCCCGGTGATGAGGGACGAATATACGCATATGGTTCAGAAAACAAGTTTAGGGATGCTGGGAGTAGCATACTTTGCCTGGTTTCTTGCTCATGTTCCTTTTCTGAGAAATTCAAATAATGGAATTGAACTTGTTTTTTTTCTTATTTTATTGACTGCTATAAACGATGCCTCCGCATATCTTGGGGGAAGTCTATTCGGAAAACACAAGCTTGCTCCGCATCTTAGCCCGAATAAAACATTTGAAGGTGCTTTGGTAAGTTTTATCGTGACCATCGGAATTTCTTTTGCGATAAGATTCTTAATCCCTTTTGTTTCCTTGCTTCATCTTGTTCTCTCCGCCGCGCTCATCTCGGTAGGTGGGACTGCAGGGGATCTTGTAATTTCATTTATCAAGAGGGATATTGGAGCAAAAGATGCCGGGAAAGTCATTCCGGGGCATGGTGGAATTCTGGATAGATTTGACAGTCTTGTGTTTACCGCACCACTGTTTTTTCACTTCATAAATAATTTTTATGGAATCATACACTGAGAACGATTGGTGGAAGTATGAGCCGCCTCCATCTGTTTATGATATGGTTCAAAATAATTTTCTTACGAGATTTTTCAGATCATGGATGCATATTTTTTTGAGATTATATTTAAAGCATTTTCATTCTCTTACCTTTTACAACACCGATAGTTTAAATCCCGCGCCCCCTTTTTTTCTTATTGCAAATCACTCCAGCCATTTTGATACTTTTGTTTTATTCTCAGCTTTTCCAATGAATAAAATTAATTCTGTGCGTTCTATCGCTGCAAAGGATTATTTCTTTTCAAATACGATTTTCAGAATAGTTTCTCATATAATGGCAAATATGATTCCTGTTGACCGAAAAAAGATTGATTTTACTTCAATTTCAATGATAAAGGATTATCTTGGTAAAAAAAACATAGTCATTGTCTATCCTGAAGGCTCAAGAACAAGAACCGGAGAAATAAATCCATTTAAACCGGGAATTGGATATATAATTTCAAAAACATGTAAAAAGGTTGTCCCGGCTTACATAGATGGGACTTATAAGGTTTTGAATTATTATAATAAAATACCCAGAAGGGCCAAAATAAGAGTGTGTTTTGGAAAACCTATTGAATTTCAAGATCACAAGGACAATAAAGAAGAATGGGAAAAAATTACCGATTTACTTTATAAAAAGGTTGTCGAATTAAAGAAAAGGATGGATTAATGAAAAAATTTATATATATAATTGTCCGTTTATTTCTTCAGACTGTAGGAAAATTGAGTACCGGAATTCGAATGAGTTATACTTACGGTTTTACGTCAGGGAAGATGTTGGAATACGTGTATAATAATAAACCTTCCGGTATTACAATTGCCGGTAGAATACTCGATAAGGTTTATCTTTCGCATGTTGGTTGGAAAGCGGTCAGAGAAAGAATGTTTAACCTTGTGGAAATCCTCTCCGATACAGTAAAAAATATGGACAAAAACCATATAAAAATTACGGATATTGCCGGCGGGACAGGCTTATATCTTTTTAAACTTATTAAAAAAGTTGGAAAAGATAGGGTAAGAATAGTGGTCAGGGACATTGAGGAAAAATGGGTGATAGATGGTAATAAAAACGCGAGAAATTTAGGGCTGAGAGATGTAATGAGGTTTAAAACAGGAGATGCCTTCTCTAAGAAAGATTTAAATTATGATATCCATAATACGGATGTTGTAGTCGCTTCAGGCTTTTATGATTGGTTTGAAGACAAAAAGCTAATTGAAAAGTCCTTTAAGTTAATCTATGAATGTATACCCAGAGGAAAATATTTTATTTTTACGATCCAAACGAAGCATTTTAATTTGGAGTTTACAAACGCTATGTTCGTAGACTTCCATCGTAATAAGTTGACAATGACTACTACGGAGCACAATAAAGTTCTGGAAATGATAAAGAAGAGTGGTTTCAAAGTTGTTGATTTTAAAACCGATTCCTGGGGTTATTATACTGTTTATAGGACATTAAAATGATTGCTTTCTTGTAAGCATTGTTGGATCGTAGTTAGCAAGCAGGGAGTAGAAAGTAATGAGTCGTTATCCAGACTTCAAGTCGTGAGTCGGATTTTATTAAAGTTAGCTCGT
>CAZGBM010000017.1:0-32655 GCA_964523975.1 uncultured bacterium
TAATTTTTGATATTTTATTTCTTGTAAGAAGATTGTTAGGATTAAACGAAAACTTTTTTGCGAAAAACAAAATGTTGGTTAGGAATACCACATAGAAAAAAAGGGGGTTTTGATGAAGGTTTTGATTTGTGATTCGTTATCTAAGGATGCTGTTGATGGGCTTAAGAAACTCAACATTGAAGTAGTGGAAAATACTTCGATCGAAAAGGAAGAGTTAGCTAAAGTTATAGCCGACTATGATGGAGTTATAATAAGAAGCAGGACTAAAATCAGAAAAGATTTGATAGACATAGCGGCAGGTAGAGTAAAGTTTATAGTAAGGGCGGGTGTAGGGCTCGATAATATCGATGCCGAATATGCGAGAGAGAAAGGTATCGAGGTTATTAATACTCCGGATTCTGCTACAAATGGTGTGGCTGAGTTAGCTGTGGCACACATGTTCGCACTTCTCAGACATATACCGCAGGCGACTGCCAGTATGAAGAAAGGCCAGTGGCCGAAGAAAGAATTAATCGGCAATGAGCTTGGTTCATGTACCGTTGGCATTGTGGGTCTGGGAAGAATAGGAAAAAGAACAGCCCAAATAGTTCTTTCTCTGGGTGCAAAAGTTCTTGGATATGACCCTTATGTTGAAGAAGTCCGTGGACTCGATGTTGAAATGGTTAAGCTGGATGAATTGCTTGCCAGGTCCGATATTGTTTCACTTCATTTGCCTCATACGGATGAAACTCACCATTTGATTGGCAAGAAGGAACTTGAGAAAATGAAAAACAGTGCGTATCTTGTAAATTGTGCCAGAGGAGGGATAGTGGATGAAGATGCGCTTTATAATGCGTTGAAAAGCGGAAATATAAGAGGTACAGCACTGGATGTTTTTGAAGAAGAACCGCCGACAGATTTGAAGTTGATGGAACTGGATAATTTTATATGTACTCCGCATCTGGGTGCTCAGGCTGTCGAGTCTACAAATAGGGTGGGTTCTGAAGTAGTTAAAAAAGTGGCCACTAAATTATAGGGAAGAATAAAGTTTCTCGCATTATGCAAAAAGCTTTCTTATTTTGCGAATGCTATTTTCCCTAAGTCTTTGGTTTTTAATGCTTTAAACATTGGAATGGTTTTTGCATTTAAATTCAATGGTTTTTTGATGATTTAAAGGAGTGTTTTTTATAGCAGTTATAAATCCTAAAGTTTTTAGGTTTTTTAAAAGTTTTAGATCTTAAGGGAGGGATGGAGAGAAGATACCTTGACAAAAAAAATTTTTTTCTTAAATTTCTTTTATGATAAGGTTTTTAGGGGATTATGAATAGTTGTTTGAAATCTAAAATCCGAATTTTACGGAAAATTTTATGAAAATGAGATTTTTTTCAAATATATACTTAAAAAGCGAGGAGCAATTTTGAGCAATAAAAGTAAAAGTGAAATGGAAAAAGAGCTTAAAAAACTCCGTAAGGAAAGAGACGAAGCTTTATTCAAGGGAACTTTGTTAGATTCGCTTTTAGAACATATTCCGGACAGTCTCCGGATTTATTTTAAAGATAAGGAAAGTCGCTTTTTGGCTGTAAGTAGGTCAAAAGCAAAAGATACGGGGCTTTCCATGGAAGAATTTGTAGGGAAAACCGATTTTGATTTTTTCCCTGAAAAAGAAGCAAAGGTGATGTTCGAAGAAGAAAAGAAAATAATGGCGAGCGGTAAACCAATTATTGACAAAGTACAGAAAATCGAATTACCGGATGGAAAGGAGAAGTGGTTTTCTGTAACCAAATTCCCTTTTTATGACGATAAGGGAAATGTTATCGGTACATTCGGAATGTCGAGGGATATTACGCGGCTAAAACTTATTGAGTTGGAAAAGGACAAGAAATTAGTCGCGCAACGGGAAGAACTAATAGAGCTTTCGACCCCTGTGATTGATGTGTGGGAAGGAGTGCTTACCGTTCCGATATTGGGGTCTCTGGATAGCGAGAGAGCGTCGAGAGTTTCGGAGACTTTGTTAACCCAGATAGTTGAGAAGAGAGCGAGTGCAGCTATTATAGACATTTCGGGTATAACCGCAGTTGACAGTGCGGTGGCCGACCGATTGATACGTACGGCAAAAGCGGTAAAATTGGTAGGTGCCGAGGCTATATTGACCGGAGTCGGAGTGGAGATAGCCCAGACTATTGCCGATCTTGGAATTGATATGGAAGGTCTCAAGACGGTGTCTACACTTAGAGATGGCTTGAGGTATGTTATTAGTAGGAAAAAGAAGTTATTATGAGATATTTTAATGCAAGATTTTTGGATTACGCTAATATAATAATAACCCTTTGTTTGATAATCGGGAGGAAATAATTTGGCTAATAAAAACGATAAAAAAGAGATAGAAAAATTACGGAAAGAGAATGAAGAGTATAAAAGTTTAATAGAAGAAATGAGCGAAGGTTTTGCTTTTCTTGAGGAAGATTTGAAATTTTCTTTCTCGAACCGGTCGTGCGATAGTCTTTTTGGCGTACCTGAGGGCAGGCTTATAGGGAGAAAAATGGAAGAGTTTTTGAGTCCTGATTCTCTCGACGATGTGAAAAAGAAAATTAAAGTTCAGGAGAAAAAAAAGAAAAATGTTTTTGAAATGGAGATAAAATCCGAAGATGGTGAAAAGCGTTATCTGTTGATACGGTCAAATCCTTCTTTTGATGAAAAAGCTAAGTTCGCCGGTTCATTTGTTTTTTTCTATGATATAACAAAAAGGGTGAGATTGGAAGAGGCACTTATTTTCGAAAGAGGTTTGTTAAATTCACTTCTTAATACTATACCTGATCATATTTACTTTAAAGACGAAAAAAGCCGTTTTATAAAAGTGAGTAAATCTCTTGCCGTTTGGTTTAAAGCTAATAGTGTGGATGGATTGATGGGTAAAACAGATTTCGATTTTTTCACAGAGGAACATGCAAGACCTGCTTTTGAAGATGAACAGAAAATAATAAAAACAGGTATACCAATCGAGGGAAAGGTTGAGAAAGAAACACATCCCGACGGGAGGATAACGTGGGTTTCGACCACAAAAGTTCCTAGGTATGGTAAAAAAGGGAAGGTAATCGGTATTTTAGGTATTTCTCGTGATATAACGGAGAAGAAACTCTGGGAAGAGGAAAGAGAGAAAAAATTAGCGGTACAGAGAGAGGAACTAATAGAGCTTTCCACTCCGGTAATCGATGTGTGGGATGGGGTTCTTACCGTTCCGATACTGGGGTCTCTGGATAGCGAGAGAGCGTCGAGAGTTTCGGAGGCTTTGTTAAACCAGATAGTGGAGGAAAGAGCGGGAGTAGCTATTATAGACATTTCAGGTATAACCGCAGTTGACAGTGCGGTTGCCGACCGGTTGATACGTACGGCAAAAGCTGTTCGATTGGTGGGTGCGGAGGCAATATTAACCGGAGTCGGAGTGGAGATAGCCCAGACTATTGCCGATCTTGGAATCGATATGGAAGGTCTTAAAACGATGTCTACACTTAAAGATGGTTTAAGATATATTATTTCAAGAAAAAAAAGAAGCGTAGAAGAGGAGTAAAATGGCAAGATTGACCAGGATGCATTTAGGAGATATTCTTGTTGTGCCTATTCAGGAAGAACTTCATGATACTGCTGCAGAGGAGGCCGGAGAGAAAATAATTAGAGAAGCGGATAATACTAATATTAAAGGAGTGGCTATAGATATTTCTGCTCTTGATATAGTGGATAGTTTTCTTGGAAGGTTGTTACAGAAAATTGCCTGGGGGCTCAGAGCTATGGGAAAGGAAGTTATACTTGTCGGTATTCAGCCGGAGGTGGCAGTTGCGCTTGTTGAACTTGGTTTGTATCTTGAAGATATAGACACTGCCTTTGAACTTGATTCAGCTCTGGAAAAATTGAGGGAAAAAATAAATAGGGAAACTTAATGAAAGAAGAAATATTACGTATCCCTATAAACAAAGAGATAGACGTCTTGATTGCCAGGCGTGAGATAAAGAGTGAAGCGGAGCGTATAGGTTTCAGGTGGATCGACCAGACGCGTATTGCTACGGCAGTTTCTGAACTCGCGAGAAACATAATAAAGCATGCTTATAGAGGGGAAGTAATAGTCAATAAAGATGATGGAGGAATAGAGATTATATGCCAGGATGAGGGTCCCGGCATTCCGGATATCGATCAGGCTTTAGAGAGAGGATACAGCACTACGAATTCGCTCGGTATCGGACTTATTGGAGCCAAGCATCTTATGGATGAATTCAAAATCGAGAGCAATGAGACTGGAACGAAGATAATTACTTATAAGAAATTAAGATGAGTGTAAAGAAAGTATTCCCTTCGATAGAATTCCAGATTAAGTCCGATGAAGATGTTTACCGGGTTCGTTCTGAGATGGTAAAGTTTGCGGGTGAAATTAAACTGACGGAGAAGGAATTGGAAGAGCTTAAAATTGTAATAACCGAAATTTCTAAAAATATAATAAAACATAGCTCTTCAGGCAGATTGAGTATTTCTTTCGGAACGGGTAAGGAGAGAGGTGTATATATCGTATCGGAGAATCCAACCAGTGGTGTGGATACAACCAGAATCTTTGATGATGGATACAGTACTAAGAATACTCTTGGAATAGGATTGGGAGCCGTAAAGAGACTTCTCTCGGATGTTACAGTCAAGATAGACAACGGAAAGTTTATTCTGACCGGAAAGAAAATATTTTCCGATGAAAAGAAAAGTGCAATAGAAACCAGCGTTTTTAGTCGTCCCAAGCCTGGTTTTAAAAATAACGGAGATGCTTATTTTGTAAGGAGGTATGGAGATCATGCTGTAATTGCGGTTCTCGATGGTATCGGACATGGAGATAAAGCAAGTGAAGCGAGCGGAATAGCTTTGAAGGTTATTGAAGACAAATATAGAGATAGTCTCGAGCAGATAGTTATTACGATGCACAGAAAATTACAAGGAAGCAGAGGTTGTGTGATTGGGATCATTAGGATGGATAAGGAGGGAAAAATAGAGTATCTTGGCGTGGGAAACATTCGCGCCCAAATTTATACACCTGAACTTTATAAACGATTGGTTTCTTTTGATGGTTTGGTGGGTAGCAATCTTAGAACACTTCGAACCGATAACCTTACTCTTAGCACACCCTGTTTGGTAGTTTTGCATTCGGATGGTGTATCTTCTTTTAATTTCGAAGATAAAAAAATTGTTTATAGGCCAGTCATGGAATTAGCAAAAGAAGCTTTCGAACAACATAAGAAAAGTTCGGATGATGCTACTTTGCTAATTGCGAGAATTCCATAAAGGAGGATAATTATGGCTAATAAGGAAAAACCTAAATCTAAATTTACGAAGGAATTGGAGACTTTAAAGAAAGAAAACGAAGAACTGAAATCGGATAGAGATATATTGAAGTCACTTCTAGAATATATACCGGATAACATCTATTTTAAAGACAAAGAGAGCAGATTTGTGAGAGTAGGGAAGGCTTTTGTTGAGTACATGGGGTTTAAGAAAGCTGATGAGCTGGTTGGCAAAACCGATTTTGACCTCTTCGATGAGGAGCATGCAAGACCTGCTTTTGAAGATGAACAGAAGATAATGAAGGCCGGAGAGCCCATCCAGAAAGAAGAAAAGGAAGTCTATCCGGATGGAAGTGAAAAATGGGTAGAAACCACTAAGGTTCCCAGGTACGACAAAAAGGGTAAAATGGTTGGCACTTTTGGTATTTCTCGTGATATAACAGCGAAGAAACTTTGGGAAGAGGAAAGAGAGAAGAAATTAGCGGCACAGAGAGAGGAACTAATAGAGCTTTCCACTCCGGTAATCGATGTGTGGGAGGGCATTCTTACCGTTCCGATACTGGGGTCTCTGGATAGCGAAAGAGCGTCGAGAGTTTCGGAGGCTTTATTAACCCAGATAGTAGAGAAAAGAGCCGGTACAGCCATTATAGACATTTCGGGTATAACCGCAGTTGACAGTGCGGTTGCCGACCGGTTGATACGTACGGCAAAAGCGGTAAAATTGGTAGGTGCCGAGGCTATATTGACCGGAGTCGGAGTGGAGATAGCCCAGACGATTGCCGATCTTGGGATTGATATGGAAGGTCTTAAAACGATGTCTACACTTAAAGATGGTTTGAGATACGTAATTTCGAGAAAGACCAAATAAGAGCCCCGTAACTATACTTTGTAGAAAAGCGGAGTGTTTTTATAGGTAAAATATCTTTGTTTCAAAAAATAATTGTTTTTATTACAAATAGGGGAATCCTAAAAATTATATTGACAATTTAAAATAGATATGTAAAATACATTATAAGATTATGAAAAAAGAAAAGAAAAACGGAGTATTTTGTCCAAATATTTCAGCAAGTTGTTTTTCTTGTGATTTGGCAATGACTGGTTGCGAAAAACATTGGTTTACAGGAATGATAACAAAACTTAATTGAGTTGATTGAAAAATTAAAAGGATTCTCGAACCTTAAGATTAATTATGATATATAAACAAGTTCTTAGCTTAAAAATAGTAACAAAGGGGTGTATAAATGGATGGAAAAAGCAAACGTTACGAAAAGAGTACTAATTCTCCCAAGAAAACTGATGATAATATTACGGTAATGAACGTTCTTCTGATAGAAGATGCTTCTTTTGCTGTTACTTTTATCAGAGAGACTCTGGCTTATTGCGAAGAAGCCGAATTGGTTAAAGCTATTAAATTTGCTTTGACCAATGTCGAAACTCTGGGAGAAGCCCTTAAGTGTCTTTCGGAGCACGAATTTGATCTTATATTGCTTGACCTCAATCTGCCGGATAGTAAGGAGTTGGCGACTCTGGACAGTGTGCGGAAAAGTGCGCATAAGGTGCCGGTAGTCGTGATAACTGCGTTGAGTGACGAGGGCCTTGCCCTTGAGGCGATGAAAAGGGGAGCGGAGGGTTTTCTTGTTAAGGGCCAAATGGGTGTAAATGCACTTTTGCAAGCAATATTCTTTGCTGTCGAACGTCATCGAATTTTGATGAAGCTGGAAGAGAAAATCCGCGAACTTGAAAGAAGTGAGGCGAGGTTTAAAAATATAATAGAGAAAATTGAAAATGCTGTGCTAGTGGTAGATAGGGAGGGAGTGGTACAGTTTGCAAATGTCTCTTCCCAGAGTTTTCTTGGAGTTTCCCCGGAGGATCTTGTAGGTGAGAATTTTGAGCTTCCGTTAGAAGTTGACCAATTGAAGGAAGTCGAATTAGGAGTTAAAGGAAAAGAGAAAACTAAAGCAGAGATAAAGGTTACCGAAACCGAATGGGAAGGGAATGGAGCATATCTTATTCTATTGCGTAAACTTAAGGATGGAAAAAGTAAAAGTTAAGTTGTTTTACGGTATCGCTAATTATGGAAGAGAAAATTTTATCTGATTTGTCTGTTCATATTTCAGAGGGTTGTCTGGTCATTCCCGTTCAAGGAGATATTGATGATGAAAGGATGCAAACGATTCAGGAGCAAATTTTGGAAAGTGTAAAAAAAACGGGTATCAAAGGAGTGGTAATAGATTTATCCGGAGTCAGAATTTTAGAGCCCTATTATGCCGGAATTATTGATAATATCGCTAAAATGCTTCGTCTATTAGGAGCTAAAACTGTGTTATCGGGTATAAGACCCGGAGTTGCTATTTCTCTTACGGATTTCAAGTTCGATTTTAAAGAGATATACGAAACTGCCGGAACTTTTGAAAAGGGAGTAGAGAAGCTTCGGACTATAATCGCGGATGACGAAGAAATAGAATGGGAAGAAGTGGAAGTTGAAGAAGTTGAAGAAGTTGAAGGTGAAATTGAAGTAGAAGGGAAAATCGAAGATGAAGAAGAACGGGATGAGGAAGAGCGTTGCGAGGAAGAAGAAGAGCAGGATTTTGATTGATGTTTGAACTTGGTAAAATTTCTTTGAAAGGTAAACAATATTTTCTTGAGAAAAGGAATAAGCTGTTTGATTTGGCGGTAGATCTTGGATTCGGAGAAGTTGCCGCAATAAGACTTATAACTGTTGCTTCTGAAGTAATGCGCAACATAGCCGAAACCGGAGATGAATCCAGGCTTGAGTTATTTATTGATAAGAGAGAAGGAAAATTCGGATTATTGGTCCGCTTTTTTTCAGGTGATGATATTTCCGAAACTTCAAGAATTTTGGAGGGAGTATTTGACAAAATAAATTATTCCTCTTCCAGAAATGGCACAAATATTCTGGATGCTTTTAAATTTGTGCCCGATCACTCTTTCGAACCAGATGAATATTTTATAAGCAGAGAAAAAGAGAAGGTGGGGCGTCAAACTCGCGACGAACTTTACGGAGAACTCAAACAGTCATATTGGAGTCTTAAAAAAGAAATCGAAATGCGTAAAAAAACGGAGAATGATTTAAAAAAAGCGAAAATAGAAGCTGAAAGAGCCAATGAAGCTAAAAGTGAATTTTTAGCTTCAATGAGTCATGAGATACGAACACCTATGAACGCGATTATCGGAATGGCGGAACTCCTTTCCGATACGTCTCTCTCAAAAGAACAGAGGGCGTTTGTTGAGACTTTAGAGAAAGCAGGAGATTCTTTGCTTTCTTTGATAAATGATATACTGGACCTTTCTAAAATAGAATCCGGCGATATAGAAATTGAAGCAGTAGATTTTGACCTTGCCGAATTGATAGAGGGAACTTGTGATGTCATGGCAGTTCGTGCTCGTAAGAAGAATATTGAGTTTTTAAGCAGAGTTGAGCCTGATGTGCCCGTAAATCTTATTGGTGACCCTACCCGACTGCGTCAGGTGGTGGTGAACCTTATCGGAAACGCATTAAAGTTTACCGGTGAGGGTGAGGTGATTCTTAATATTAGCCTTTTAAAAAAGGGAGACGCGGGGTATTACGAAACCGGAAAAGAAGAAAATATTTGCCTGCTTTTCTCCGTAAGAGATACGGGTATCGGAGTAGCGCGAGAAAACCAGGGTCAGATTTTTGATAGTTTTAAACAGGCGGATTCTTCGACCACGCGGAAGTATGGTGGAACCGGTTTAGGTTTAAGTATTTCAAAAAAACTTACCGGTTTGATGGGTGGTAAAATGTGGATCGAAAGTAAATTGGGGGAGGGAAGCAACTTCTGCTTTACTGCCGTTTTTAAAGCCCAGAAAGACAGGAGAAAAGAAACTTTTGTCAGTCCGGGGGAAATTGATGTTAAAGGTATATCCACACTTATCGTGGACGACAACGAGACAAACAGGCTGATTTTGAGAGAAATCCTTTCAGCCTGGGATGCGAATATTACCGAAGCGCAGGGAGGGAAAGAGGCTATTTCTTTGATTAAAAAAGCGTACGAAAACAATAAACCTTTTGGACTCGTTCTCCTCGATTGCAGGATGCCGGAAATAGATGGTATGGGAGTGGCGAAGTTTTTGAGAAAACAGGCTAATTCCGATGCAACTACCGTGATGATGTTATCTTCGGATTATAAAACCAGCGACTTGAAGCAGATAGATAAGTATGGAATCGGAGCCTATCTTGTAAAGCCGATAAAAAGGAAAGAATTGAAAAATGCAATTCTTTCCACGCTGGGTTTATGGAAAGCTCAGTTCGGAAAAGAGAAAGGTAAAGAAAAAAAGGAACCTGAAATTTCTGTTACTCCACTTCATATATTGCTTGTTGAGGATAACCCGGATAATAGGTTACTAATAAAAGCATTTCTTAAGAAGTTTCCTTTTGAGATAGATGATGCGGAGAATGGGGAGCAAGCAGTAGAGAAATTCAAAAATAACAAGTATGATTTGGTTTTGATGGATATGCAGATGCCCATAATGGACGGTTACTCGGCAACCCGGATTATAAGAGAGTGGGAAAAACAAAACAATAAGAAAGAGACCCCCATTCTGGCTTTAACGGCTTATGCTATGAAGGAAGATAGAGAAAAAACAATTAAAGCGGGTTGCAGCGATTATTTAACCAAACCTATAAAGAAGGAAAAGCTATTGGAAGCCATTCGAAAGCTTTCCCAGAAGTAAAAATTTATACTTTTTAAAGGAAAGATTAATGGAGAAGAAAAAAAATAATAAGAAGAAGCCGGAATTTATAAGTATTGATACGGAAAAGACAAAAAAAATTCTCATTGTCGAAGACGACGAAAAATTTGCCAGGGTTCTTTCAAAGCAACTGGTTAAAAATGATTATATAGTATATCATTCCGGCACACTTTCTGATTTTTTAAAAACTGCCAAAGATGTAAAATTTGATCTTGTGTTGTTGGATCTTGGATTGCCTGATAGTTCAGGACTTGAAACTTACGAAAAAGTTTCTAAAATGATTCCCGATATTCCTGTTGTTGTACTTACGGGGCTGGATGATGAGGAAATTGCGGTTGGGGCCGTTAAGAAAGGAGCTCAAGATTATCTGATTAAAGGGGACGTGGATAATAGAACTCTATTACGTTCGTTAAACTATGCGATCGAGCGCAGTAAATTATTATTTAGATTGAAGAAATTACAGGAACTTGTTTTACGATCCGAAAGAATTAAGGTTTTGGTTGAAACTGCAGGTGCCGCAGCGCATGAAATAAATCAACCATTAACTTCTATTTTTGGCATGGTGGAAATTTTGAAAAATGACATACCTAATGATGCTTCAGTTCAGGAAAAGTTAGATTTTATTTTTAAAGCAGCCAGTCAAATAAGAGATATTATAAAAAAAATGGGAAGTGTTCATCAGTATATTACCAAGCCTTATTTGAAGGGTGTAGATATTGTTGATTTTGAAGAATCGGCAGGGGAATAACAACTAAGCTTTTAGCTCTTTGCTTTTAGCTGAGGCTGTGCCAAAAGCTTATGATTTGGTGTCCTTGACACTTTTCGGAGAAGGTATAACCCTGTTACTTTCCTAAATAAATGTCATATTCCCCTTCCCGTTTCCCAAATGTGACATTTATTTATGAAATTAAAATAGGACATTTATTTTTAATAAGCACAAACCCCAAAAATGCCCTTGACTTGTTTTGTAAAGAGTATATATATGTAAGCTATGAGGATTATCAGTAAATGAGTAAAGAAAAGGGTTCCGTAAGGTCAAGAATTGCGCCTTCACCTACAGGGTACCTTCATCTCGGTACAGCAAGAACCGCTCTTTTTAATTATCTTTTCGCGCGGGCTAATAACGGGAAATTTCTTCTGCGAATAGAAGATACGGATTTGAAGAGGTCAAGTGATTCTATGGTTGAGTCCATTGTCAGGGGTCTCGAGTGGCTGGGACTCAAATGGGATGAGGATATCTTATTTCAATCGGACCATTTCGAGGAATATAGGGAAGAAGCAATGGATTTATTCCGTAAAGGTCGTGCATACTGGTGTTATTGTAGCCCTTCGGAGCTAGAGGAGCGGAAAAACAAATATTTGAAATCCCATAAAAGATGGATGTATGATAGAAGATGTTACCATCTGTCGGAAGAGGAGAAAAAAATCTTTGAGGAAGAAGGCAGACCTAAAGCTTTGCGATTTTTGATTCCTGAGGGAATTACAGAATTCAATGATTTGATTCACGGGGAGATTAAAAGAGAAAATTCGGAGATTGAGGATTTTGTATTGTTGAAGGCTGACGGTTCTCCGACATATAATCTGGCTGTGGTTATTGACGATAACAGAATGAAGATAACTCATATTTTGAGGGGAGATGACCATATATCAAACACCCCGAAACAGATGCTTCTTTACAGAGCTTTCGGCTGGGATATTCCGCAATTTGGTCATCTGCCTTTGATATTAAGTAAGGATAAGACAAAACTTTCTAAAAGAAAAGATGCGGTTGATATTTTTGATTATGAAAAGGAAGGCTTTTTACCGGAAGGGATGATAAATTATCTTGTTCTTCTCGGCTGGTCTCCGAAGACCGAAGAGGAAATTTTTTCTCTCGGTGAACTGGAAAAGCGGTTTACAATCGAAAATATCAGTCCTACGCCTGCTGTTTTCGATTACGGCAGACTCGAGTGGCTTAACGGAGAATGGCTCGGAAAATTAGGTACGGAGGAAGTGACTGAAAGACTCGAAAATTATTTAAAGGAACATGGTTTTGAAGTAAAAGATCGTGGTTATCTTGCTAAAGTGTTTCGGTCTATGGGGAATAGAGTTAATAAGCTAAAAGATTTTATTGAAATAGGGCGGTATTTCTTCACGGATGATTTTACTTATGAAGAGAAAGGAGTCAAAAAACACATTTACCCCGGAGTCGAAGTCAGAATAAAAAAATTAATAGCGAAGTTTGACGAGCTGGATTGTTTTGACGAAAAAAATATGGAAAATGCTTTGCGGGAACTTTCCGAGGAGCTCGGCTGTAAGGCAGGTGAGCTCATCCATCCTGTTCGTCTCGGAGTTAGTGGTATGACTTTCGGGCCCGGGCTCTTTGAACTTCTGGAAGTCCTTGGAAAGGAAAAAGTGATAGAAAGATTGAAAAAACTAGTCTCTTACATTGAAAAACAAAATTTATCTTTGGGTTCAGAATGAAAAGTTTAAAAAAGAATTGTACATGTAGAACATGTAGTTAATATAGAAATTAAAAAAAACTCTATATGTTCTAAAGGCTCTACATGTTTAATAATGTTTGGGTGGTGATGTGAAATTAAAGATACAATCTCTAAAATGTTAAAAGCTCCGTGTTCTTTGTGTCTTTGTGTGAGAATAAGTTTTTTAATTGTAAATAATAATATAATATAGGGAGGAAATAATCATGTTGATGGAAAGAGTCAGGTCGGTAACCAAATATTTCATGTGGGTTGTTGCGGCATCTTTTATTATCTTTATGTTCTTTGGTTTTGGCTCCAATATTTTAAGTGGGAGTAAGCAACAAAAAGAAAATGTGATTGCGGTAGTGAACAAGGAAGGTATTACGGTCAGAGAATATGGAGATGCTTTGAAAAGTGGGATTCGGAATATAAGCGGTGCTCTTGGGTCCGATCCGATAAAAGAAAGGCAGATTTCCGAAGCGACTGTCAATCAATTGATAACTGATAGAATTATTGAAGATCTGCTCAAAAAGAGAGCAATATCTGTTTCGGATGAGCAGGTTGTAAATATAATCAAAGAGGCTCCGCCGCCTGAAATCACACAAAATCCGGACTTCTGGGTTGAAGGGCAATTCAATTATAGCAGGTATTTGCAATTGCTTGAAGATCCGAGAGCCGATGAGTTTATCAGATCTTATGCATCTCAGATAATGAAAAATTTCCCTATGGGTATACTTCTCGGGGAAGTTTCTTCCATGGCGAGAATTACGTCCAGCAATGCGGTCGAAAAATTGTTGGAGGATTCGGTTAAAATCAGGATTGAGTACATCAAATTATCATTATTGGAATGGAAATCCAACGAAACTTCTATCTCACCGGAAGAGTTTTATTCCCAGCATAAGGAAATGTTCAGAAGGGATGGGCTGGTAAAATTGAGCTATGTTTCTTTTCCTGTTTCTGTAAGCGAAGAAATGATTCAAACAACCTGGGAGCTTGCGAATTCTCTTTTGGAAAGAGCTAAGACCGATTCTTTTGAGCTGCTTATGAGTCACTATTCCTATTTGCCGGATAGCAGAAGTCTTTTGAATGGTTGGGTTAAGACGAAGACCTTAAAAAACGATTTCGCAACTGCCGTGGCTAAAATGTCTAAAGGAAAAGTTGATGGTCCTATTAAAAGTAATATTGGTTTTCATATTTTAAAGCTTGTGGATAGGCAGAAGGATTCTGTTAATATGAGAGAAATCTTCCTCCCTGTATTCCCTTCGTTTGATGAATTTCAGAGTACCCAATCGAAAGCGTGGAAGCTGGTAAAAAAGCTCCGTGAAGACCCCGGGACGGACATCCCTGATGAATATAATGCGAGGTATATTACTCTGGAGAAAGGTGAATTTCCGGATATTCCTGTAAATTATGGAACTTTTCTTGTTGACATGAAAGAAGGAGACGTTTCTTATCCGCTTATAGGTGATGGTGCTTTTTATGTTTTCAGGGTTGAGAAAAAGGAGGAAGGCATACCACCATTTTACGAGATAGCGGAAGAAGTCAGGGATTCTCTCATTAAATTCGAGGCAGGGAAAAGAGCAATAGTCTACGCCCTTAAAAATTTTTCCGGAAAGGAACTGCCGCGTAAGCCGGAAAAAGGAAAGTGGGGGATAACTCCTTATTTTACATTGAACAATTATAATAATTTTAACATTCCGGAGACAGTTGCACTTCTTGCTTTCTATGTGAAGAGAGATGGTATCCTGCCTCCGGTAAGAGCAGGGGAATATATGTATATTGTTAAAGTTGTAGATTTAAAGATGCCCGATAGAGAAAAAATGAAAACACTTATACCGCATATCGCAATACAGCTTCAGCAATCGAAAGAGAAATTTTATTTTCAGAAGTGGTTTTCCGAGCAGAGAAGGAATTATAGTGTCGAGGATTTGAGAGAAAAAGTTTATGAGTAAATTTCGCTATCCGCTATCCGCCGTCCGCTTGCCGCTAAACACAACTCCACGCCCCATTTTTTTAACATGTAGTTTATGTAGAACTTGTAGTTTTTATTTTTTTATTTACAATTCTATATTAACTACATGTCCTACATGTGCAAATTTTTTTGTTTTTTCTGCGGTTAGCCGTGAGCGGTAAGCCAAAAGCGACTTATGATTACAGACAAATTACATTGTAGAAAAATGGGCTGTTTATCAGAGAAGTTTTACGTACTATTAAAATTGATATTTCTTTTATCCTGTTTTTCCTGTACTTATTCTTTCAAGAGCGGACATTTTGGTGGCACTCTATCCATACCATCCATGGAAAACAACACGCAAAATGCGGATATAGGCAGAATATTAACGGAGAGTTTGATAGATGCTTTTATCAAAGATGGGAGGGTTAAGGTGGAAATGCGTTCCGAAGGGGATTTTTTGTTGAAGGGGACAATCGACGATTATAAAAGAACACCTCAATCATACACACCGGCTGGCGAAATTGAAGAATACCGTTTATCGGTGAATGTGAGATTCTCTCTGAAGAAAAAAGAGAAAGAAGAAAACGAGTGGGAAAAAATCATTGACGAGTCGTTTATCTATCTTTCCGAATCTCGGGAACTTGAAGCGGTAGATTCTGTTGCAGTGAAGGTCAAGAATTCGTTACTTCGTATAATGCTGGAAGAGTGGTAGTATTTGGGACGCAGATAAACGCAGATTTTTTGGATTTGAGTTACTCTACTACCAACCGAAAAACAGGACGCAGATTAACACAGATAAACAGGATTCTTTAATGAATGTTTATAAAAATAGCACGCAGATGAACGCAGATAGACAGTATTTTTTGTTGTGTGCTTATGAAAATATTACACAGATTTACATGGTTTTTAATGGGATTTAAATATCAGGAATTAACAGAAAAGATTATTGGAATTTTTTATAAGGTATATAATAAGCTCGGATACGGATTTTCGGAAAAAGTCTATCGGAATGCGGTGATATTGGAGTTTAAAAAAGTTGGTATTACTGCAGTTAAACGGTTTCCTATAAATGTAGTATATGATGGAGAAATGATAGGTGAGTATTTTGCCGATATTTTGATTGATAATAGTGTTATAGTGGAAATAAAGGCGACGAAAACTTTATTAAAAGAACATGAAGCTCAGTTACTGAATTATTTGAAAGCTACGAATATTGAAGTTAGTTTGCCGTTAAATTTTGGTCCTAAACCCGAGGTTAAACGTAAAGCTTTTGATAATACTCGAAAACAATCACAGACGAAAACAAAAAAGGACATAACAATTTAAAGTTAGATTTAAATAAAAATGTGAAAATTAATGGGGTTGAGGGTATCTGGGAAAATCCGCGAAAAACTGCGTGCTATTAATTAGGAGTTAAATAATGGAATTAATAGTGGTTTCGGATTATGATGAATTAAGCAAAACTGCCGCAAGTTTAATGGCTAAGGAAATAAAAGAAAAAGAACGTCCTGTACTGGGACTCGCGACCGGTAGTACACCTTTAGGCACTTACAAAGAGTTGGTAAGACTACATCAAGAAGAAGGGCTGGATTTTTCAAAGGTTGTGACCTTTAATCTGGATGAGTATATTGGTTTTTCACCATTGGATAGAAACAGTTATAATTTTTATATGTGGGAAAATTTATTCTTCGAGGTAAATATAAAGCGTCAGAATGTATATATTCCTAAAGGCGACGCCCCGAATTCGGAAGAATTTTGTAAATGGTATGAGGAAGAGATTAAAAGAGTCGGTGGGATTAACTTGCAGTTGCTCGGCATTGGGCGCGACGGGCATATCGGGTTTAATGAGCCCGGTTCATCTTTTTCTGATAGAACTCACGTTAAAAAACTTGCTGATGTTACAATCAGAGATAATGCAAGATTTTTTGAGAAAATCGAAGATATCCCTCACTATGCCATGACAATGGGTATAGGTACAATCTTAGAAGCGAAAAAAATAATTTTGATTGCAAACGGAGAACATAAAGCACGTATTTGTGCAGAGTTTATTGAGAGACCGGTAACGAAACAGGTTCCCGCATCTTCTATGCAGCTTCATTCCGACGTTACCGTTATACTGGATAATGCTGCTGCTTCCCGGCTAAGGAAAAAGTAATCACATCGCGGCAAAGCTGCTAATAATGCAAAAATCAAATATCAAAATATAAAATTACAAATCAAAATTCAAAAAAATTAGCCACGGATTGACACGGATAAACACTAAAAAAAATATTTTTGTTGTTTAAAATCCACCAACTCACCAACGCACCTACTCACCAACTAATTCAGACGGGATTAACAAGATAAACAGGATTGTTTATTGCGATTTTTTAAACCCCAACGCAGCCAAAAAAAAATTTCAATTTGGTCGACTCACTTGACAGAGCGTCAAATTTGGGGTATAAATAAGAGAAAGAAAGAATAAAATTAAGGAAGGTGTTATATTATGAGAGAAGTTATTGTTTATCGAGGAGAAGATAAGTATTGGGTTGCGGAATGCCCAAGTTTGCCGGGCTGTATCAGTCAGGGTAAAACAAAAGAAGCTGCTATTGCTAATATTAAAGAAGCTATTGAAGGGTATATAGAAACTTTAAAAGAAGATGGTTTGCCAGTTCCTGAAGAGCGTTTCGAAACATTGATATTGGCTGTATGAGTAAGCTCCCAAAGATATCCGGTCAGGAATGTATGAGAGCTTTATTGAAAACAGGATTTTATTTTAAACGTCAACACGGCAGCCATATTATATTGCGTAGAGACAATCCTTTTGCGCAAGTTGTTGTACCCAATCATAAAGAACTGGATAGAGGCACGCTCCGTGCTATTTTACGACAAGCCGACCTTGGTATAGAGGATTTTAAAAAATTGTTATAGGGAGGTATAGAATCACCTTCAAATTTCTTCCGAAGAATCATAACAAAGCAAAGCCATTAAAGATTTAAAAATCAAATATCAAAATGTAAAAAGAATAAGCTCTTCGCTTTTGGCTGTTGGCTTTTAGCTATTTTTTGAAATCTTATAAAAGCTAAAGGCGAAAAGCTAACAGCTAATGGCTTTAACTATTTCTGTTTGAGTTTTTCTTTTTGGTTTCTAATATTTAATTTTCCGGAAGAAAATTGACTGATAGTGTTATGTTTATATATTTTAAAATATGAAAAATAGAAAAATAAAAATTGCCTGGTATGGGAAACACTTTGGTGAAGAACCGCCATTGGTTGGTCATCCTCCTTCTTCATCTTCCGTAGAAATAAGGTATGGCGCGGGAACGATTTTCTTTTCTGGCTGCAATCTTCGTTGTGTTTTCTGCCAGAATTATCAAATTTCACAAGAAAAACTCGGGAAGGAATATTCGGCCCTTGAACTGGCAAGGATAATGATTGAGCTACAAAACAAGAATGCGGTCAATATTGACCTGGTTACTCCCACACCATGGTGGAAAGCTTTAAAAGAAGCAATTATCCTTGCCCGTGAGTCGGGTTTGACCATTCCTGTTGTATGGAATTCCAATGCTTATGAGACGCCGCATATTATCCGAGAAATGAACGGACTGGTAGACATTTATCTGCCGGATTTTAAATATGCGGATGATACATTGGCAGTGAAATATTCAAATGCTACCGGGTACAGTCTGCTTGCGGAAAAAGCGGTCAAAGAGATGTTTGACCAGGTAGGTAAATTGCAAATTAAAAATGATATTGCCCGGAAAGGATTGATTATCCGGCATCTGATACTTCCCGGTCATCTCGATAACAGCTTTTCTGTTCTGGAGAAAATCGCTGCGATTGATAAAAATATCTATTTGAGTCTGATGAGCCAGTATCATCCTGTTTATCTTGCCGATCGGTTTCCGGAAATCAACCGCCGTCTTACTGAAGATGAAATTGAATCCGTGGAGATAAAAAGAATGGAACTGGGACTTGAAAACGGCTGGACGCAGGAAACTGATTCGGAAGAAGTCTTTTTGCCGGATTTCAGTAAAGAAAACCCTTTTGATTCTCACACGGAGCCACGAAGAACACAAAGAAAAAAAGGGTAATTTTATTTAAAACCCAACTAACCACCCAAAATGATTCTCACACAGAGCACACAAAGAACACAGAGAAAAAAGATAGTTTGTTTTGCCACTAAATCCTAAATCCCAAATTCTAATCCCTAAAATTAGGACGCAGATGAACGCAGATTTTCTGGATTACCCCCCTCCCAGATATTATTACTTTATAAGAAAAATAAAATCGGTAGGTTGGTAGGCTTTGGCTCTCTGTGTCTTTGAATTATGGTTTCGAGTTAAACTTTGTTAGTGTATTAGTGAGTGGGTGGGTTGCTGGGTTTTAAATACACGAAAAACAACTTTTTTTGTTTTTTTATCCATGTTTATCTGTGTGAATCTGCGTCTTATTATTGGGTTGGAGGTATTTAATTAAACAACAATAAATCCTGTTAATCCTTTTTTAATCTGCGTCCTAATCTTTATCTTTTCGGAATAAAAATTGTAAAAGTGGAGCCTACGTTTTCCTTGCTTTCTACTTCAATCCAGCCCTCCATTTCTTTTACTGAGTTGTAAACAAAGTAAAGCCCAAGCCCTGTTCCTCCCTCTCCTGATTTCGTCGTGAAGAAAAGCTCAAATAATTTTTCTTTTATGCTTTCGCTCATTCCGCAGCCGTTATCTGCGATAGATATGGATACGTATTCTTTTTCTTTTTCTTCTTTTTCCGGGCGGAAAACATTTTTAACTTCTACTACGATTTTTCCTTTGTCGTCAATTGCGTCACGCGCGTTTATGATGAGATTCAACAGTATCTGGTGAAGCTGGTCCTGGTCTCCTATGATTTTGGCATTGGAATCAAGATAATCTGCGGTGATTTTTAACTTCTTTGGCAGTATTTGCTCTGAAAAATGTACAACACTTTTTACCAGTTCGTTTACGTCAAACAGATTCTTTTCTCCCCTTATTTTTCTTATATTGGAAAGAAGGCTTTTTAGAAGAGTCCTTATTTTCTGCGCTCCTTCCATTGCCGTATTTATATCTTCCAGAACCTTAGGGTCTTTTGAATTGCTTTCCGCGGCGTTGAGTCCGCACATAACTTCCATCAAGAGATTATTTGCTTCGTGGGATACGCTTCCAATCAATTGACCTACGGTTGCAAGTCTTCTCGATTCAAGCATCTTCTTCTGGAGTAATTCTATTTTCGAGATGTCTTTCGCCATCGAAAGTCCTCTGATTGGCGATTTTGAGTTCAAAAGGAAGGAAACCCATTCGTAGGTTTTCGTTTCGGTGGTGTCCGTTTTTATTTCGGTACGTTGAACTACTGTCGGAGGTTCTTTATTTCCGTTTTCATCATCATCATTATTTTTATTTCTTTCCGCAATAAAAGGTTCCAGGCTTTTACTTATTTCCATCATTAGAGGCGTACCCAGAAGTTCGGCAATAGCTTTCCCGAATTCATTTTCTGCTCTTGTGTTCCAGTAGATAATTTTGAAATTCTTATCCCAGCCTACCACAGGAATAGGAATGAAATCAAGTACTGCCGAAATATCTTTTTTTAAATCTATCATAATATCATAATTAAAAAACAAAAGACAGAGCGTAGCGTTTGGCCACGCTCTCTACCTGCCTTTTGATTTCTATTTACCGTTTATTTCCAGCCCTCAATTTCCAGATGCGAAATCGCCTTATGGGAAACGAAGACGGAACGGTTGTTCGCCATAGGTGTGTCTACTTTCAGGAATAATCCCCTGTCGTTTCTTCCCGTTACCTCACCCTGGAATCTCGAGCCGTCTACCGTTACTATCTTTATCAGTCTTCTCGTTTTCTTTGGCTCGCTGCCCATTCTTCCTCCTTTATTGTTTTTCATTGTTTAAACCTTTCAACATAGTCCGGAGCCACCACCACCACTTATAACCACCATTCCTATTTCTTCCTGGGTAACATCAACCTTCGCTTCTTTCTTTAATGAGTTTATAAAACTGAGTAATATTAATAAAATGTTTAAAGTAATCATCGAACACCTCCTGTTCTTACTTTACTTAATACAATAATCGTTCCAGATTATAAGCTGCTGATAATCAGGAACTTAATTTTTAAAGGAGTTGTGATGTGTGACACTTATGTCACACAGAATTTACTCTATCTTTTAGAAAGGGCGTAATTACTGGACTATTCTTGTGACATAAATGTCACAAGAGGGACGTAAATGTCGTAAAAATGATAAGTGGTGTCAGAAATCGAATTTTCTGATTTAAGAATTGCGGTTAAGACACGGATAAAGCAAAGTTTTTTGTTTGGCGTTTCGCGTTTTGAGTTTTGTGTTTCAAGTTGTATATTCATTTAAACTTGCTTTCCTTTTGTATGGGTTTTTCGTAAGTATTATCAATCTTTCAAAAAACTCGTAACTCGTAACTTGGAACTCAAAATCAGCAACTTCTTACTCCTTGTTCCGATTTTGTGAGGGTAGATTATAACTGTTTATCAATCTATACAGGTGCCTTCGGGAAATTTTGAGGTTTTCTGCGGTCTTTTTTACGTTTCCTCCGGTATCCTGGAGGGCCTCTATTATGGTTTCTTTCCTCCATTTTGTTTTAATTTGTTCCCAGTTCCGTGGTTCTTCTTTTTTTTCTTTTTTTATTTCTTCGGGCAGTGCCTCGGCGGTTATGTAGTTGCCTTTGCATCTGATAAGAGAGATTTCCACTATATTTTTGAGCTCACGTATGTTCCCGGGGAATGGGTGGTCTTTTAAAATTCTCATCGCATCTTCGGTGAATCCTTTTACTTTTTTTTCTTTCTTTTCTTTCTTTTTCGAGAATACGGCAAGATAGTTTTCCAGTAGAAGAGGAATATCTATCTTTCTTTCTCTTAGAGGCGGTATCGCTATGTTTATCTGATTTAACCGGTACAGGAGGTCTTCTCTGAATTCCCTCAGCATTGCCGCCTCTTCGATATCCCTGTTTGTAGCCGATATTATACGGACATCCACTTTTTTGCTTTCCGTTTCCCCGACTCTTCTTATTTCCCCGAGGTCAGTAACGCGCAAGAGCCCTGCCTGGATGGAAGCGGGCGCGTCTCCGATTTCATCGAGGAAAAGAGTCCCTCCGTTTGCCTCTTCGCACATACCCTTTTTATCCGCTATTGCTCCGGTAAAAGAACCTTTTTTATGGCCGAATAATTCGCTCTGAAGAAGAGTTTCCGTAAGAGAACTGCAGTCAACCGTTACGAAAGGTCTGCTGTTTCTTCTGCTTAACTGGTGTATGGTTCTTGCGAGCAGTTCTTTTCCTGTTCCGGTTTCTCCGGTAATCAGAACGTTTACGTCCGTTTCAGCTATTTCTTCTATCGTTTTATATATCTTCTGCATTTGTTCCGATATGCCTATTATAGAGTGGAATGATTCGGGAGGAGAAGTCATTCTTCTCAACTGTTTTACTTCTTCTTTTATTCTATAGAGAAGGTCTCCTTTCGAGAAAAGAATACCAAGGATTCTCCCGATTGATTGCAGGAACTCTTTATCGGAAGGCAGGAATATGTTCTTTTTTATAGTCGAGTCAAGATAAAGAACTCCATAAGTTTCTTCTCCCGAACTTATAGGAACGGATAGAATGGAGTGGATTTTATTTCTCTGTATCGAGTCCATCTCGAGAAATCTCAAGTCCTGGACAGCGTCTCCCGCAATAATTACCTCTCCTTTTGCGGCTTTCCCGGTTATCGTGGAGGATATTTTTCTTGCGTCTTTCAGGGTTGCTTCATCTATGTTGTAAGAGGAGATAATGATATTTTTTTCATCTTCTTTAAGGATGATAGCTCCTCTTTCCGCGTTGAAAAACTCTGTAAGAACAGCCAGAGCTTCATCGAATCTTTTTTCGGAATCGATTGAGGAAAGAAGTTTGCTTATTTCGTCATAGGTATGGATATATCCGCTTCGCAGCGAAGTTTTTTTTGCGCATTCCGCGAAAAGTTCGTATGTTTTACCGAGGAAAAGTCCTGATTTTAATTCTTTGAATATTTCTTCGGCTCTTTTAAGCTCTTCTATCGCTTCTTCGTTTTTGTTTTCTTCTATTAACACCTTAGCTTTTTTAAGACGTGTTCTTGCAGTATAGAAAGGAAGACTTATTTTGGAAAAGAGTTCGATGGCTTTGTCAAGAGATTTGATATCCTGGTTAATTAAACCCCAGGAAGAAAGAATTTTCCCCTTTTCAAAATCCGATTGAATTGAGTCTGTTTTTTTTAGGTAGGGTTTCAAATTGGATATAGCTTCATCTTTTTTCTTCTGATTATATAAGACTTCCGATAATTCGCAGGCAATGTCTCTTTCGTCTCTCGGGTCGCCTTTTGTTTTTTTGAACGCTTCTTTGAATATTTTTTCTGAGGTTTTAAATTCTCCTTTCCAGTTGAGAATAACGCCTTCGCAGTCTTTCAAATCGTATTTTGCTTCTTTTAATTTTCCTCTTATCTTTTCTGCTTCAAACCAGTCTCCTCTGTAAAGTCTGCTGTAGAGTAATTTTTCCTTTAAGAATGGCTGGACTTTACCGTATCTATTTTTAAAATCTTCTATTCTTTCTTCAAGTTTTTCCCAGTAGCCAATATCCAGATAGACAAGACTAAGATTTATAAGGCAGGAATATTCCATGTTCCCAATTTTCAATTTTTTAAATAGTAAAAGAGCTTCTTCCAATTCTTCAAGAGCTTCGCTGTATTTATCGAGCCTGATGAGTGAGAGCCCTTTGTAATTCATAAATATAGCTTCATTTATGATGTCTTTTTCTTCTTTTGCTATATCGATGCACTGTTGGAAGTATTCGATTGCTTCTTGATGCTCTTCGTTTTGCTGCTTTGCTATGCCGCCGAGAGTCAGGAAATGTCTCCGCATTTCAGGGGAGAGTACCTTTTTTAATTCTTCTTCCACAATTGCTAAAGTTTTTTCGAACTTACCTTTCGCGCATAAAATGCGACCTTCGATGAATTTTAAAGGTAAAGGCAAGTCTTTTTCGACCTTTTTGAAGTCGGAGATAAGCCTCGATGCTTTTTCTATTTCTTCATTTTTGATTAAGAGGTATCCAAGAGAATAAATCGCTTTTTCTTTTATTTTACCTTGCGAAATTTCAATACATTTCCTGAAATATTTTTCGGCTTCTTCTTTATCGCCAGTTCTTTCTTCGAGGCTTCCCATCCTTAAGAGATAGAATGGATTTTTTTCTTGGGAAAGCAGTTCTTTATAAATCGATAATGAATCATTGATGTTTCCTGCCATCTCGAGGAGCCTTGCGAGAATTATGAGGTTAATCGGGTCTTTTTCTATCGTGAGAGCTTCGGATAAAAACTTGATTCCTTCCTGATATTCTTTTTCTTTTATTTTCTTTTTCGCTATCTTTATAAGAGAATCACGATACTCTTTCTTCTTCCCAAGGTCTTTTTGCAATATGTATAAAACTTCCGGAGAAGTAATTTCTTTTTTTATTTTCCCGTAAATACTCTCTTTATCTTTTTTGGTTAGTTTTTTATAAAAGAACTCTCTAATCCAGTCGTTTTTAAAATTAATACCCTTTTTATCTTTCTGCAGGAAGTTCTTGGAAATAAGAGAATTGATTGAAATGTATGGATTTTTTATTTCAAAGAGAGAAATCAAATCCAATGGGAATTTTTCAGAGAATATCGATAATGTTTTTAAAAGTTCTTTTTCTTCTCCCGAAAGTTTTTCTATTTGAAATTCCAAATTATCCTGTATGTTGGCTGGCAGGGAAACGGAGGAGATCTTTTTCTCTTTGAAGATTATTTTATCGCCTTTTCTTTCGATAACTTCTTCTTCGATTAAAATTTCGATTATCTGGTTTAAGAGAAAAGGATTTCCTGCGGTTCTTTTAAGGAGGAAAGAGCTGAGCTCTTTTTTGTTTTCAAGTTGAGAAAAGTTTTTATCAAGGATGAATGTAATTTCTTTTTCGTTTAACGGAGAGAGAAGAAAAGTGGTCGTGATATCATGAAGTTCTTTTATATCGTTTGCCTCGTCGTCCGTACTTATTGCAATTATAACAGGGTTTGCTCTTATAGTTATTTCGTTCTCTTTAAGAATGCCGGATAGTTCTAAAAGCGATGATATGTTGTCCAGTAATAGAATAAAAGGTTCGGAAATCTCCTTTTTCTTTCCTAGTATGCGGTACAATTCACCTATGGTGATTACTTTTACATTGATTCCTCTGGAAAGAGATTTTATTTTGAATTGTTTTAAAAAGGCGGTTTTTCCGATTCCTCTTTCTCCGTTTATTAAGAAAATGTGTGATTCAGGGAGACGATTGATTGAATCTTCAAATTCTTTTAGTTCTTTTTCTCTTCCGGAGAATACTGAAACGAAAGAAGGTTTATTATCTTGTGAAGGAGCGCCAAGCGCGAGCTCTCTTTTAACATCTTCTATGCTTTTTAAGCGGTTACCCGGGTCGGGTTCGGTCATTCTCTGGAGCAGAAGATTCAGTTCTTCGGGAATGGCAGGATTTTTTTCTTCAGGTGGCGGAAGTCTTTTTTTCAGTTTGTTTTCTATTATTTCGGAGAGGTTACCTTTGAACGCTTTTTCTCCCGTGAGTATTTCGTAAAGGATTATACCTATAGAGTAAATATCGGAGGAAAAAGTGGGGGAGTCTGTCAAGGCTTCCGGAGCCGAATAGGCGGGAGTAATTATATCGGGGTCGTAACCAGGGTCAATTAGCTTGACGTTGTTTTTTTTATCAACGAATATATGCGTCGGTTTTAAATCTCCGCATATTATACTTTTTGAATGAAGAACGGAAAGCGCATCGAGAATGGAAAGGAGAATGTTTTTGATTCTTTCGAAATCTTCTTTTTTTGCAGGTGCTTTTTTGAAGACCTGGTCGATTGTGGGAAGAGTGATTTTTTCCATCGAGAAGCCGCATTTATCCTTATCCTCGAACCAATCATAAACGGACACAAAATGAGGGTCTTTGATCTCGGAAAGAAGTTCGAACTGTCCGTGAAGTAATTCTCTTCCGGGAAGTTCTGCGACTTTGTATGCAACTTCACCTTTTGTATATATTTTTGCGAAATTCCCTTCTTTAAGAAGGTCAAATTTATTTAGGTCCATTCCCTGTTTTCTGTTTATTCCTTGTTTACCGTTCATCCCTTATTTCCTTGTTATATATACATTATAAGAAAAATTTGACCCCAGGTCAAGAGGGAAGGTGGATTGCAGGACGAAAAAGATATATTGCTTGCAGCTTACTGAAATTAAAGCGGTCTAATTACTCTGCCTGACCGGCAAACCTGAGTCTTTACAAAAAAATTATTAATAATAAAAATTGGTGCTTGACAATCAGAAGTTTTTTGTTATCATTAAAAAAACAAAAGGAGGAGTAGATGCGTTATTTTAAACTGATGTTAGGTGTATTGTTGGTTGTTGGTTTGTTCTTTGGTTGTGCTAGTCGGGCTGTAGTGGAAGAACCAGTTGAACCAGAGATTGTAGAAGACACAACTACTGTAGTTGAACCTGAAAGACCGGAACTAGTCTTAAATAGGATATTCTTCGATTTTGATAAATCGGATATCCGACCAGAGGCTGCAGAAATTCTAAATGCAAATGCCGAGATGCTTGGAATTTATCCGGAAGTTAACATTGCCATCGAAGGTCATTGCTGCGAAATAGGGACCGCGGAATATAATATGGCTCTTGGTGAAAGAAGGGCAAAATCTGCTTATAATTATCTTGTAAACCTCGGCATTTCTGAAAGTCGTCTCTCGACCATAAGTTACGGCGAAGAGAGACCTCTGGACCCGAAGGTTCTGGAGAAGAATCGTCGGTGTGAGTTTGTTGTAAAGTAAGGTCCCGGTATATATATAAATAGCACGAATGCTTAAACATCTGAAGTCATCCTGTGCTTTGTTTTTTGCACTTCTTATGCTTTGCGGTTGCTTCACGCGGCAGAGATACAATAATTTTAACTGGCAGAACGATAGTTTAAGATACTATACCACGAAGCAGGCAAAGGAGATGACTCAGCTTCGCATAGATTTATATACCAAGTCAGAGGAGTTGGCTGATAAGATAGAGATGCTCAACACCCGCTTGAATGAATCCGAGGCCCAGTTGACCCAGATAAGTGAGAAACTGGGAAGAGGAAAAAAGGTGGGAGCCGATTCCGAAGAAGACTCTTCGGTCAGTCCTGAGGCGCGGATGATATATGAGTCAGCCTATCTTAATTATGTAAAGGGCAATTATAACGAGGCAATCAGTGGCTTCAGATCTTATCTAAAGGTTACGCCTGAGTCACCTCTTTCTGATAATGCTTTATACTGGATTGGCGAGTGTTACTATGCAATGGGTAAAAGAGGGGATGCGGTAGATACATTCAATGAACTGATAAATAAATATCCCCAGAGCAACAAAAGACCGACCGCACTGTATAAAAGCGGCATCATCTATGAAGAGGCGAAGGAAATAAAGACTGCAAAGATGTATTTCGAGAAAGTATTAAAAGAATTTCCTAATTCGCCTGAGGCCGGACTGGCAAAAAACAGGTTGAATAAATGAATCTCTTCAGGGTCTTTATTGAATCAGGGTTTGCAGCCCAGATTATAATGATTATTCTGGTCCTGTTTTCTATTTGGTCCTGGGCAATCTTCTTCAAAAAATTGCGTGATCTGGCACTCACCAAAAAGAAAAGTCAGGCATTTCTGACGAGTTTTGAGTTTCAGAGGAATATCAAAGGAATGCAGAATCTCGGACATCTATCATTGAACGATAATGTTTACGGTAGAGTCTTGAAGAAAGGGTTCGAGGAATTCAAATCCCTTAAATCAAGTACCAATCTTAAGACACTGGAACTGGCTGATAATATAAAACTGGCGATGGACCGGGCAAGAACAGCCGAGATAGAAACGTTGGAAAGTGGCTTACCGTTTTTAGGTACGATTGTAGCCGCAAGTCCCTTTTTGGGACTTCTGGGCACAGTCTGGGGAATAATGGAGGCATTCTTAGAGATTAGAGCCCGGGGCTCAGCACATATAACGGTTGTTGCCCCGGGTATCTCTGATGCCCTTATTACAACTCTTTACGGTCTTGTGGTAGCAATTCCCGCATTAGTCTTCAACAACTTTTTGCGCATTCGAATAATGAAGATAGATTCAGACCTTGAGAAATTTATTAGTGAGGTATTCGCCAATCTGAAAAGGGGATTGGTTGAGACCGAATAAAGACAAAGGTTTAATTCAGGATCTGAATATTACAAACCTTGTGGATGTCGCATTGACTATCCTGGTTGTTTTTATCATTACCGCACCAATGATGACACCGGGGATTGATGTCGATCTACCCCGAACCGATGCCTCATTGCCGCAGGATGAGGAAGGTATTACGGTAACAGTCAAGGGAAACAAGACATTATTCATCGAAGATGAGCAGGTTTCTTCAGAAGAATTCGAATCAAAATTGACTTCTATCATGAGCAAAAAGCCCCCGGGTGTAACCGTTTATCTTCGTGCTGATAAAAAAATAGATTATGGTTTCGTGGTTGAAGTTGTGGGTAAGATGAGGAAGGCAGGCGTAAAGGAATTGGGTCTGGTTGCAGAGTTTACAGGAGAATGAACCGTTTTTATTTTTTTTCTTTTTTATTCCATACCACTATATTCTCTGTTCTTGGAATTGCTGCAAGGAGTAATTTCAAGCCAATACCGAAGATTGAAGTTTATAAGGTAAGTCTGGCGCCTCTTCCCCAGCCAAAGATTTTAGGCAAGCCCAAAATTCCTATAGAACCAGAGGAAAAGAAGAAAAACGAGCCAAAAAAGATTGAAGAGAAGTCTGTACCGAAGGAAAAGAAGACCCCGATAAAAGATGGTAGTCAAAAAAACGAGAAGAAACCTCCCAAAAAAAAGGGATTGCCTGATGGTCTTCCCGATATCAGGCCCCAGATCTATACCGGCAGCGGTCGGGGATTTACATATTCTTATTATTTAAATATTCTATTGAACAAAATTGGTCAGAACTGGGATAATCCTTACAGGGATAAGGATGTGATTTTAAAAAGTATTGTCTATTTTGAGGTGGATAAAAACGGTCTAATTTCAAATATCCGTATCGAAGATGATTCGGGCGATGAGGTCTATAACGAATCGACAATCCGGGCTGTTGCCCTTGCCAAAAAACTGCCGCCTCTGCCTGAGGAATTTTCCGATGACTATCTAAAAGTTCATCTGGAGTTTTTAACAGCTCAATGAGAAATTATTTCTTAACTGTTAAATTTCTTAATGTCAGAATACTTGTTGTTCTTGCTATTACGGCCGTAACTCTTTTTGGGCAGGAGGTTTTTCTGCGGCTTACCGATTATGCCGGAGGAAAAACCAATTTATTTATAGTGCCATTCGATGCCCAGGGTACGCCTGAGTTCACGAGAAATATAAAATTTATAGAAGCAGTGATAAAATATGACCTGGATTATTCATTATATTTTGAGATTTATTCGGATACTGCATTTTTTGCCGGAAAAACTAAAAAAAGCGGTGTGGTGCTTAAAATTTCTGCAAACGAACCGGCCCTTACGATTACTCTTGGCGACTTTGAATCTAAAGAAAAAATCGGAGAATTGAATCTGAGGCTTGCAGGTGAGCTACGGAATTTTGCCCATCAAATTTCGGACAGTATTATCGAGATGCTTACCGGTGAGAAAGGCATTGCCTCGACAAAAATAGTCTTTTCCAGCAAAAATGGTAGCGCTAAAGAGCTGGCGTTGATTGATTACGATGGTTATAACTTTACCGCGCTTACCCAGAATAACAATTTAAATCTCTTTCCCTGTTGGGAACCTAATGGTAAAAGGATATTGTATTCCGTATACAGCATTGACCGTTTGGATCTGCACCTCTTTGACCTTACGAAAAAAAGTTCCAGAGCAATCTCTTCTTACCGGGGATTGAACTACGCACCGGATTGGTCGCCGGATGGTACAAAAATTGCTCTTACCCTGTCCAAAGATGGAAATACCGAGATTTACATTCTGGACCTGGAAACGAGAAAATTGAACCGCCTCACCAATACCTGGGCTATTGACTGTTCACCGGTTTTTTCGCCAAACAGCAGGGAGATTGCCTTTGTTTCCGACCGCTCCGGTATGCCTCAGATTTATATCATGGATATTTATGGCGGTAATGTACGTAGGCTCACTTTTCATGGTGACTACAATACCTCGCCTGCCTGGTCGCCAAGGGGCGATCTGATTGCATATGTTTCGCGAAAAGAAGATTACTCCCAACAAATCTGTGTGACAGACCCGGGTGATTTCGAACCTATTCAGGTAACCTTCGAGGGCAATAATGAAGAGCCATCCTGGTCACCGGATGGCTTACACATCGTGTTTATTTCCAATCGGACCGGTTGGTATGAAATATGGTCGATGAACTGGGACGGTACAAGACAGCGTAAACTTACTCATGGTCTTAGTGACACTTATGCCCCCGACTGGTCGCCGTATATGAAGTAAAAGATAATTTTTTTAACTAGGAAACACACTAAATACACGAAAACCCACCACCCTTTTCGAATTCGTGTTTTAAAAAACAAACGAAAAAAAGTAACCTCACACGGAGCCACAGAGAGCACAGAGAACAAAACAATATTTTGTTGTTTTCCAACCCACAGCCCATTTTTTAACAACAAATAGCACAAATTTTACAAATAAATTCAAGGATGTTTGTTTTTGAAAATAGTAAATTAAATCTGTTTTTTATTCGTGTTATTTGTGTGATTCGTTGTTTCTCTTTTTTGTTTTTGAACTTTGATTTGTTATTTTACATTTTTATATTTGATTTTTAAATTATTTTATGGTTTTGACGCTTTATCGGAT
The DNA here is from genome assembly GCA_964523975.1 of uncultured bacterium. Taxonomy (GTDB): domain Bacteria; phylum Hydrothermota; class UBA3072; order UBA3072; family UBA3072; genus JAFGHJ01. The sequence goes on from CAZGBM010000017.1 coordinate 30,288, forward strand.
TTAAAAACTAAGAAATAAAAAACCCCTGCTCAATTTGAGCAGGGGTTTTTTATTACGAGTAAATTAAATTACCCGTTTTTAATATATATTAATCGTTGCTGAAAGTCTCAAAGACTTGAACCAACCTGTAGATAATAACTCTACGCTGCCATCAGAAGCAGCAGATATTATTGCTGGGCCGCCGAAAGGAGCATCAAACATTCCAACGAGGTCGAGAGATAAATTAGGCGAAGGCTTCCAACCGAGTCCGTATACGAAATCTACGTTCTGCCATGTTGAACCATTAGTAACTTCCGAGTCGGTATAATCTACATCGGTATCAACAATTGGAGGAGGATTGGGACCGCTACCATAGACTGTCGTCACGCTGTCTGGTTGTATCGAGGCTTCGTCGACATCAATTGAGTAGGTCATTTCACTCTTTGAACCGTTTGCCAGAGCTCCGAGGCGGATGAACCAGTCTTTCTTCTTGCCGATACTTACCTCTACTCCTGTGGGTATAACAATGCTATTGGTATTCAATTTCACGGTTCGAACGTAGGAGGCTCCTCCGATTCCGGTTGTAATATAGTCAGTGGGCTCTGGTGTAGGGTCGCCATCGTTGTAAACAATACGGGAGGTTCTGAGTTCATCTAAATCATACTCAAGGGTAGCCGAGAAACTGTTAGCAATCAAACCTATTCCCCAGCGAACATTCGGACTTATCTGCCACTCTATTCTTCCGTTGAGCCCCATGTTCATACCTGATACTGATATCGGACCAACAATTTCATCATTGGCGGCAGAATTGGTGACTTCTATATAAGACCCAATCTGGTCTTGTTCTATGCTATGGCTGCGAGTTAATTCTCGGTAATCACCGCTTCCGAAAACCATTCCGACATTGCCTCCGACTTCCCACAAACCGAATTCGTTCTCGTCGCTTAATCGTAGTGAAACGCCAGCAAGGTTACCGCTGATATCGTTTTTGTTATCTACTAAATTCGAGTCGAGATAGTCGTCTGTTTCGGTAAGGTTCGCGGGTGAATTATCTTGAAAAAAGCGATACATTTGGTTCATGTTATTATTCGTTCCGCCCATGTACAGATAAACATCTCCTCTCAATTTCCAATCTTTGAAAGGCTTTGCGTAAGAGAGTGAGTAAAGGCTTATCGGAACGGATGATTCCGAATCTCCGTCTCCGTTTTCTTCCCAGTCTGTCACAACTGATGGAACATTGAGGTCAGTTTCGGTATAATCCCTGGAGATTGTATAATCTCGTATTTCTTTTGAAACCGTACGTTTATATGTGAAAGCCAGTTCTGTCTCTTCTCCCATAACTCTTCCGAGATTGACCAGGATGCAATTGTCATTATTAATTGAATTTGCAGATGTATCGCTGTTAAGTTCACTCCTCCAGTCAAAAGGACTGTCTAAATCCCTATTCTCAAGTTCGACTTCAGTCGCTGAGCCGGTAAGAGCTCCATGGTAATTCGCATTACCGTAAAATATAGCTGCTTTCCAGCCTTTATAGATATTGCTTACAGCGCCTATTACCACTGTGTTTTCGGAATTGCTATTATCAGCCTGGGTTTCAGTAGAGGATGCGAGGTTGCTGAGATTGGTGTATATACGAGCTCCCTCCACGTTAAAAATGTCGGTTCCGTCTATACCGTTATCAAGGTCGTCCTCGATAGAAGCGGTGGCTATATGTCTGAATGATTCGAGTGACAGCGTTTGATAGGGAGCTATGACAGGCAGGTAGACCTCGGCGTTTACGCCTACTACCAGGAGCAGTACAAGTGGCAACAAAATAGACTTTTTCATAAGTACCTCCTTATGAGTTTAGTTTAACATGCACTTAAAATTATTCTTTAATCTCTGGCTGCTTTTTGCTGCAAGCTTGATAAATCCTTAATTATTACTTAATTACTACAAGTCATAATAGAGATTTTTTTGATTTTGTCAATACCTTTATTTTACGCCCTTATTTTTAGAGGCCCCGGTAAGGCAAAACCGCTATTGAATTGCCACAAAGGCACTAAGACACAAAGCCCCATCCACAACACACTTTTTTATTGTTTTTGTTTAAAAGTAATAAAAAATCATTTTATTCTTTGTGTCCTGGTGACTTAAAAGAAGACAGCAGACAGCTGACGGCGAAAAAACATTCGTACTATTCGCGTAAATCAGAGTTTCGGGTTACGTGTTTTGAGTTTCGTGAAAAAAATAAAAATTTATTTGTGTAATTTGTGTTATTTGTTATTAAATAAATTCTAGGGGTAAGGGTTCCAGGTTTCAAGGGTCCAAGCGAAAAAACAACAAAAAAATCAGTGTCTATCCGTGTGAATCCGTGGCAATATTTAGGATTTTGGATTTAGGGGTTGGG
>CAZGBM010000018.1:0-32482 GCA_964523975.1 uncultured bacterium
TAAATTTTGATATTTAATTTACCAGGAAGAGACGGTGAATTTAAATGAGATATGTTTTGAAAAAAAAGCAAAAAATGGTTGGTAATGCTATGACTTTGGAGGTCGGATGATAATACTTACGATTAATTGCGGCAGTTCTTCTCTTAAATATATGCTTTATGACTGGGAAAAGAAAAAAGAACTCGCGAGCGGGATTGTGGAAAGGGTGACCTTAAGCGGTTCTTTCGTAAAGCATAAACCGGCTGGCGGGGAAAAAGTAGAAATAAAAAAAGACTGCCCGACACACAAGGAAGCTTTGAATCTGGTTTTTGAGCTGCTTACAGACCCCAAAATAGGGGTAATCGACAATCTTGATAGGATAAATGCGGTAGGACACCGGGTTCTCCACGGAGGAGAAAAAATAACCGCTTCAATAAAGATAGACGAAAAGGCAATCGAATTGTTTAAAAGCCTTTATGAACTTGGACCTTTACATCTACCTCCTAATGTAACAGGTATCGAAGCCGCGATGGAACTTTTGGGGGATATACCTCATATTGCGGTTATGGATACTGCTTTTCACTCGAGTATGCCGGAAGTATCGTATATTTATCCTGTTCCGTATCACTGGTATGAGAAATACGGCGTAAGGAAATACGGGTTCCACGGCACATCTCATTTATATGTATCCAGAAGAGCTGCGGTCATTCTCGGAAAAGAGCTAAAAGACACCAATCTCGTTACCTGTCATATAGGCAACGGCGTAAGCCTGACTGCCGTTAAAAACGGAAAATCTTATGACCACTCTATGGGATTAACTCCTCTCGAGGGTCTTGTCATGGGCACGAGGTCAGGAAGCATAGACCCTGCGGTCGTACAATTTATATGTGAGAAAGAAGATAAAAAAGTACAGGAAGTTATCGATGATTTAAACCATAAGAGCGGATTATTGGGTCTCTCGGGTAAGTGGTCCGACCGGAGAGATATACTGAGAGAAATGGCAAGGGGAGATAAAAAAGCGGAACTTGCTTTCAGAAAAGAAGTACATTCTCTTAAGCATTTCATAGGAGCATACGTTGCAATACTGGGAAGGACCGATGCGGTTGTCTTTACAGCCGGAGCAGGGGAAAGGGCATTTTTACTCAGGGAGGCGGTATGCTCGGATATGGAACACATAGGGATAAAACTTGATTTGGAGAAAAACAATAAAGAAACCGGGAAAAGAGAAGCCTGTATTTCTACCGAAGATTCTCCGATAAAAATTCTGGTTATCCCCACAAACGAAGAAATTGTTTTCGTTGAAGATGTAGTGGGAGTGCTGAACGGAGAATACGAATCACATGAGACTTACAATTATTCCTTTTCCTCTCCGGATTATAAAAGAGATGATTGATATGAATTTAAGCATTGTGTTAGGGAACGTTTAAAATGAATATAATCGGTGGTGTCGCAAAAGGGCATAAGATTTTTGCTCCTGATAATATAAGGCCCACAAGTGGTAAAGTCAGGGAAGCTCTTTTTTCAATGATAAACGTAAATGGAAAGACTTTTCTGGACCTGTTTGCCGGCTCCGGAGCAGTCGGCATTGAAGCGTTATCCAGAGGCGCAAGAAGGGCTGTATTAGTAGAAAGGTCAAGAAAAGCGGTGGTTTATATAAAAAGAAATTTAGAGAAGACTCATTTCGAGGGGGAAATTATAAACAAATCCGTCTCTTCTACTCTGGATAAATTTGAGGAAAAATTTGATTTCATTTTTATGGATCCTCCATATAATACGGAATTGATAATGAAAACTTTAAAAAAAATCGACGTTGTTTTAAAAGACGGCTCAATAATAATTGTTGAGCGCCCGTCGGATGAGGAGTTCGAATATAATGGATTTAAAATCATTAAAAATAAAATTTATGGAGATACCTCTCTGGTATTTTTGAAAAAATGAAAAAAGCAGTATACCCGGGAACGTTCGACCCTATTACTAACGGACACATAGACATCGTTAAAAGATGCCTTAAAATTTTCGACCATCTGACCATACTCGTTTCGCAGCATTACGAAAAAGATATCCTTTTTTCTCCGGAAGAGAGAAAAGAGTTGTGTGAAATTGCGACAAAAGACATAAAAAACGTTAATGTCGAAATATGGAAAGGGCTTCTGGCGGAGTATGTCAATTCGCGTAAAGTCGATGCGGTCATCCGGGGGATGAGAGCTCTTTCCGACTTCGAGTATGAGTTTCAGATGGGTATGATGAACAGGAGACTTTCCAGCGATATAGAGATAATTTATTTCTTTCCCGATGAAAAATATTTCTTTCTATCTTCAAGTATATTGAAAGAGGTTACGCTATTTAACGGCGACATATCGGAATTCGTTCCCGTAGAGATAGGAAAAAGATTGAAGGAACGTCTTTTAAGTAAAGGTAAACCGAAGTAGTGTCAGCAAGTTCTTATCACTTATCTATAGAGGTAAAAGGCGGAAACGGCGGAGACGGCTTGATGAGTTTCAGCCGTATGGCAAATAAACCGAGATGCGGCCCTGACGGAGGAGACGGTGGGAAGGGAGGGGATGTCTACGTCGAGGCTTCGGAAAATTTCTATTCTATGGAACATCTTCGTAATTCAACTTATTTCAAGGCGAAAGACGGAGAAGCCGGCGGGAAGAATAAAAAGCATGGAAAAAACGGTAAAGATATCGTAATATATGTTCCGGTCGGGACGGCAGTTTATGAAAAAGACGGACAAAAACCTTTAGCCGATTTAACCGAAACAAAACAAAAAGTCAAAGTTGCTTTTGGGGGGGGAGGAGGTAGAGGTAATATCCACTTTACCACATCTTCCAACCAGGCGCCGCGAATTTCTACACCAGGCAAAGAGGGAGAGACGAAAACGCTTCAACTGGTATTCAATCCAGAAGCCCAAATCGTAGTAATAGGGCCGCCGAATTCAGGGAAATCCTCCCTGGTAGCTAACATAACCGGGAAAGAAATTAACGTTGCCAGCTATCCTTTTTCGACCAGGAAACCACATTTATGGACTCATATACATAATTTTTCGAGATATACTTTTATGGATACTCCGCCGCTCTTTTCCGAGACCGTAGAGGAAATCGAGATACTCACAAAAAGAGCGAAGATGCTTCTGGTTGTTTTTGACAGTACGAATAGTGAAAGTCTGGAGAAAATGCAATCTATAATGGAAGATATAGAAGAACGTTTCAACAAAGACCAAAAGAGGGAAATCACAATTGTATTAACGAAAATCGATAAATCGGATATACTTTCGGATATTTCTATTCCCTATCCTGTTTTTCCCGTGTCCGCGGAGACGGGAGAAGGAATGGATAAATTGAAAGAGTTTGTATTTGGTGAGGATTAATCACATCGGGTTCAATGTCTTAGTTAATAAAATTTGTGCAATTTGTGTAATTCGTTGTTACTTTTCTTTGTTGGTTCGTTGGCTCGTTAGGTCGGGGGTTCGGCTTTTTTAAAAACCACCTAACGTCCTAACGATTTTTAATCTTTGTGTCTTGGTGCCTTTGTGTGAGATTGTTAGGTGATGGGGGTGGTTTCTTAAACAACAAAAAACTCTGTGTTCTCTGTGTGTTTTGTTTTTCTCTGCCTGCCCCGTAAGGAAAAATGACTGTATTGGGGTGTACTCTGTGGTAAATAGTTTTTTAAAGATTGCGAAAATTGGTTTATCTTACTATAATTCGCATATGATAAAGGAAACGAACCTGCTTAAATTATCCAACATGAAAATGAAGTCTTCAAGGTTGAAGAAGATAATTACCGGGAATAAGGATATTCTCGAAAAAGAGAATTTTATCGAGATATTGCTTGAACAAGAAGATATAAGAAAAGAAGAAATATCAAATTCCGCTAAAGCTTTTAAACTGGAAAAACAGCTCCGCGTACTGCAAGAAGAAAATGTCAGAATGCTTACGGTTCTGGACGAGGACTATCCTCTAAATCTGAAAGATCTGGAAGATGCACCTCCGGTTCTGTATTGCAGAGGCAAGCTGCTGCCTGAAGACTCCAATGCAGTGTCGATAGTCGGAACAAGGAGAGCAACGGAGTACGGAAGAACAGTTGCAAGAACGCTCGGAAAGAAACTCGCGGGGTTGGGGATTACCGTCATAAGCGGTATGGCAAGCGGAATCGATACGCTGGCTCACACAGGAGCACTTCTTGGCAGTGGAAGGACTCTTGCCGTAATGGGAACAGGAATAGATTTGATTTACCCTTCTTCCAACAGAAATCTCGCAACAAAGATAGTGGAAAACGGCGCATTGATAACGGAATTACCGCCGACTTCTCCCGCTCTTCCTTATCACTTTCCTTCAAGGAACAGAATTATAAGCGGTTTGTCTAAAGCCGTTGTAGCAATAGAGGCGCCCTTTAAAAGCGGAGTCTTTTCTACGGTGAAATGGGCACTCCAGTATGGAAGAGACGTTTATGCCCTGCCCGGAGATATAAACAGAAGCGGGTCCGAAGGTACAAACAAACTTTTGAAAGAGGGGGCTATTCCTTTTACGAGCTATAAAGATATTTTGGATAACACGGTTCTTACCGTGAAAGAAACAGACAAAAAAAATGAGAAAAAAGTTCATGATTTGAGCGAAAATGAAGATAAAATTTATAAGGTACTTGAGATGGAACCGAAAAGCATTGATATACTGACAAAAGAATCCGGATTGAAGCCCCAGGTTGTTATGCCCACAATGGCTTTACTTGAGTTGAAGGGGCTGGTGAGGGAAATTCCGGGTAAAAGATTTATCAGGGAGGAACAATGATCGGAATAATAGACATAGGAAATACAACGAATCACTGCGGTCTATTTGATAACGGTTCCCTGGTAAAGGAAAAAAGGACAAATAAGCCGTGGGAGGTAAAGGAATTTTTCGACGTAACAAAAAGGCTGCTCTGTATATCCGTTGTCCCGGAGAGAAAAAAGCTGATAGAAGAATTTATCGGTTTTAATTTTGTTCCCTTTCCTCTGGAGCTTATTCAATTAGATTATTATTCGAACCCAGGAGAAGACCGTCTTGCTAACGGACTTGCAGCAAAAAAAACGGTCGGGCTTCCCGTGATAGTTGTCGATGCGGGAAGCGCAATAACAATCGATTTGTTCGGCAGTCCATCGGATTCAAAATTTATTGTAAAATTCGAGGGCGGGGCAATAATGCCCGGACTCGTATCTTATTTTTCTTCTGTCTCAAATGCGGGAAATCTTCTCCCCGCAGTCAAACCCGAGCTTCTGGATAAATTGGGCAAAAATACCGAAGAGTGCATTAATTTTGGGGCGTTCGGAAGCCTTGTGGGGGGTATAAAAGAAATTTTGCGAATATTAGATTATAAGAATAAAAATTTGATTTTTACAGGGGGAGATGGGGAAATTTTTTCCAAATATTTCAAAGCTCATTATAATTCCAGCCTTACTCTTTACGGAGGTTTGATTGCCTATAACGAAATCACCTCTTGAGACAATCCTTCTTGCCGAGGGGTTAGCCGGAAGCATATCGAAACCCGTATGCATAGCGCTGTTCGGGGAACTCGGAGCCGGAAAGACGGTTTTTGTCAAAGGTCTTGCCAGGGGGCTTGGTATAAAAGAGGTCGTTAATAGTCCTACTTTCGTTTTGATGCACTCATATTCGGGAAGGATGAAATTGCACCATATAGACCTTTACCGGGTAAAAAAAGGAGACGAATTTCTTCCCTTTGAGGAAATTCTGATGGATAACGGGATTGTTGTCATAGAATGGGCTGAAAGAGCAAAAAATTTTCTCCCTGAGAAAAGAGTGGAAGTTAAATTCAAAATAATTTCGAAAAACGAGAGAGAAATAGTAATAAATGATTATAGGAATTGATTGCAGCAGTAAAGAGGGTGGTCTTGCTACATCGGAGAAATCTTTTTATCCTCTGAAGTGGGTAGAGGATATTCCGCTCAAAATAAAAGAGCTTAATATTCGGGGTAAAGATATCGAAAAAATATTGATAACTTACGGTCCGGGCTCTTTCACTTCCTTACGGGTCGGACTTGTAACGGCACAGGGTCTCTCCCTCCCTTGGGAGACTCCAATTTTGGCGTATTCGACTTTCCTTGCAATGGTAGAAGGCGCGTCTAACGGTAATTTACTTCCGCTCATCCCCGCAAGGAACGAAGTTGTATACGCCGCTCATTATATAAAGACCAAAAAAAAGATTAAAGAAGTATTTAAAGACAGGATTTTCGGTATGGATGAATTGGTACGTTATCTTGAAGATAATTTCGATGATAAGAAGCCCGTTATCTTCGGAGAAGGAGCAGAAAAAAACAGCGATTTTTTGAAAGAAAGTGGTTATCCGGTTTTGGCTGACTCACTTTCTCCTCTGGCTTGTAGTTTATTCGGGTTATATAGAAATAAGGCTATTTGTGTAACAAATCCGGTTGTCCCTTTATACATATCAAGTTCAGCAGCCATAAGAAAGAGAGCCGAACCCGGGATTCGTATCAGGGAGATGAAAGAAGAAGACCTGGGAGACATTATGGCAATCGAAAAAGATGTTTTTCCGGTGCCCTGGCCCTTGGAGATATTCTATACTCATCTTCTGTCCGATACCTGCATAAAGGTGGCGGCGGAACTTTCGGAGAAAATCGTAGGGTACTTCATCGGCTGCGAAGAAGACAGTAAGTTTCACCTGCGAAATATCGCAATTTCGCAGGAACACTGGCGAAAGGGCTTCGGAACCAAACTCTTGACTTATCTTCTCGAAAGACTTGAAAAAAGACCGGGAATAAAATCGTGCTATCTGGAACACCGTATCGGGAACGAAGCAGCTTTCGAACTTTATAAATCATTAGGTTTTACCTTCGGAGGTATCGAAGAAGACTACTACGATAAAGGCGAAGACGCCGTAATTATGGAAATAAAGTTTTGACAAAGAAAGGACGCATTCGGTGAATAAAACAAATAGAATTCGGTTATTTCTATTTCTATACTTTTTTGCTGTATACGTAATCACGATTCAGGGAATTCAATCGGGGGATAATATTTTTCATTATGAGAGAACTCAAAACATTCTGAAAAATCACTCTTTTTCTATGCCTGAAGGCAAATATGATTTTACTAAACAAAAGTGGCTTAGAACCTGGATGAAAGAGGGTAAAGACGGAAGAATTTATCTTATACTTCCCGATGGGCTTTCCATAGCATCTGTTCCATTCATTTTTCTTGGGAATTTAATAGAGAAAGCCGGTAATTATGAAAAACACAAAGAGGAAATGAATGAAGCTTGGAAAAGGGAGCAATCGGAAAAAATGATATATTATTTAAATTTATTGCCATCCGCCTTTTTTTCGGTCGTTATGAATTCTTTCTTTATGGCATTAACTGTACTTATCTTCTTTAATTTCTGTTATTTGCTTACAAACTCTCTCAAGAAATCTTTTATCTCCTCCATTCTGCTGGGTAATGCTACAATTCTATGGGTTTATTCGGGTGATTTCTGGACACAGCCCGTTGAAACGTTCTGTATGTTCACGGCTTTTTATTTTCTCTTCAGATTTAACAAAGAAAACGATATAAAATATTTGTTATTAGCCGGATTTCTTGCGGGTTACTCTTATATAAGCAGATACGCAAGTCTTTTATCCTTACCTTTCTTTGTTTTTTATTTAGTCGGCTTGCGATGGAAAGGGAGAAAAAACATTGTTAAAAACCTTGCGATTTTCTCGATACCTCTTTTCGTGATACTTTTTATTCAGATGTACTGGAACTTCTACCGGTTTGGCTCTCCTTTAGATTTAGGAGTTTATAAATTGCCCTTCTTACGTAAATGCTTTATTCCGTATTTTACAGGTATGCTTTTTAGCTTAAGCAGAAGCATATTTGTTTTTTCTCCTCCGCTTATATTAGGTTTATTCGGAATGAAGGCGTTCTTCAGAAAACAAAAATTAGAATTCATAAGTATTACAGGTATTTCTCTCGCTTTCCTTATATTCTACAGCTTTTTTGGTTTTGGAATAAGCCCTATAATATCTTCTTGGGGACCAAGATATATGGTTACTATAACTCCTTTTTTATTGCTACCTGTTTGTCTTTTTATTGATGAGGTCGAGTGGAAGAGCATGCTAACTTATGTGGTTTTAGCAATCGGCTTCTTTATCCAACTTACAGTGGCTCTGCAACCTCTGCAGGGAAAAGCGATAGGTGAATACTATGGAAGTGTAACAATCCTGGATGTCCACTTTCTGAAAACGGAAATAATACCGCAGGCAAAGATGTTGTTTAGAGGAGAGTTTCATCTCTGGATGTTTGACAGTCTTCCCAAACTAATTATGGGTCTTATTCTTTTAGGCATAAGCCTTTATTCTCTATGGTATTGCGTCTCTGAAGTCCGAAAATTTGGAGAAGAATAAACAATCTCTACTTATAAAGAATAGCTAATGGCCTTTAGCTTTTGGTGGTTAGCTTAAAACAACAAAAATAAAATCCTGTAAATCTTGTTAATCATGTCTGAGTAAAGGTTACGTGTTGCGTGTTTCGTGTAAAAAAACAAAATTTATTCGTGCAATTTGTGTGATTCGTTGTTAAAAATAGCTTTTAGCCTTTTGCCTTTTGCCTTTGGCTCTTGGCTTAAAAACAAAAAAAATCTTTGTGTGCTTTGCGTGAGATAGATTTGGTGGTGTGTGGTGGGTTTCAAACAAATAAAAATCTTTCTCTGTGCTCTCTGTGTGTTCTGTTTTTCTCTGTGTACTCTGTGGTAAATGTTTTTTCTTTTTGAATTTTGATTTAAAATCCTGAAATTTTTTAAAACGGGTGGCCGAAGTTAAGATATATCTTTCCTTTGTCGTCCGGAGAGGTCTCTTCCATAGCTCTTGCGTAATCAAGCCTTATTACTCCGATAGGGGAGCTGTATCCTATACCAAAACCCAGGCCTACGTTAAAATCATTCAGGGCAATATCGGCGACATTCATCCACAGGGAGCCAAAGTCCGAAAAAAGTATTGCGTAAAATCTGCCGTAAATCGGCATCCTGAGTTCGAGATTGAACAACAATTCATCGAGACCGCTCATCCGGTTAGGCCTTGAATCCGGGAATCCTATGGATGCTTCGTCGAATCCTCTCAAGGAACCGTAACCACCCATTTCCAGACGTACATCGGGACTAATACTCCCCGCATCTTCTCTGGGAAAAGTAATTACAGCCCTTGAGCGCTGTGCAATTATTAACCGTAGCGGCAGAGGATAGTAAGAAGCAATATCCAGATTCAATCTTTCAAAATGGTTATCTCCCCCCAGAATGCCTCCGGCATATTCATATTGCAAAAGAAGGCGCAGCCCCTTGCTTGGATTGAGTATATCATTTCTCTTATCAAATAAATATCTCGGCGAAACCCTGTTTGTGATATTGATTGTATCTTCTAATATCGTAGCTCTTCTGAATTCGTAGGGAAAAGAAATAACGGAAAAAGGCCCCACCTCTCTTTCGAGCACAAACTCAAAAGAAAAATCGGATTCGAACTCTCTCCTCATGAGAGCCGGAGACGTTATCAAACCGAATCCGGTACCGAGCAGATAGGGCTCTCTGTAAGTCACCCTATAGTTCTGTTCCCAATCCCAATCTTTAAAAACTAAACGTCCGGAATCTTCGTCGATTTTCGGAGAACCTTTGAAAGATAAATCGACAATCAGTCGCTGAAGATTACCGAAAAGGTCTAAATCGCCCCACCTGAAGTCAAATATTGCTTTATGGGGAGATTCATATCCGACACCGAACTGAAAAAAACGTGATTTTTCTTCCTTCAAGATAAAAGTTATATCTACCGAATCACCCGCGACTTTCTCTTCCGTAACTCTAATATCGGAAAACATCTCGGTTCGGTAGAGATTACTCTCTGAAAGATAAACTTTCGAAGGTCTGTAAACGTCCCCTTTTTTTACTCTGAGCTCACGTCTTGCAACCTTATTTCGAACATCATCCAGACCTTTGATTTTAATTTCCCTCACATGCATTTTTTCGCCTTCGTTTATAGTTATCTTAAGGTGAATGTTATTTTTATCTCCTTCTCCGTTTACGAAACTTCTTTCCGTTATTATGGAAGCATCGGCAAACCCTGCCTCCGCATAACTATTAGAAAGAGCATATTTTCCAGCGTCTAAGACGGCTTCATCGTAATGGCTGCCCTCTTTGACAGCTAATTTCCTCATTATATATTTATGATTGAAAATTTTATTACCATGAATTTCAATACTTTTGATTTTACTCTGGGTTCCCTCAAAAATATGATAGGTTATTACAAATCCGTTTTTCTCTTCGACAAACTTTCCTTCGCTCCTTAAAACTTTTATATTGAAAAACCCTCTGCTCCAGTAATAACTGATGATCTTGTCCGGTCCTTCCTTTGCAAATAGTTCAATATATTGGTCCCCTTCTTTTACCGGGAGCGTTTCCTTCAATCTTTTGCCGGATACGAAATAATTCCCTTCGAAATTTATCTTTACCACTCTGACTCCCCCATTTTGCTGTACCTGTTTCATGCAACCGGAAAAGGAGAAAATAAAAAGTATAAAGAAAGGGAAAGTCTTTGCTATCCTGAACCTTCTATTAGTAAAATCCGTTTTTTTTTCAATATTTTCTAACATTATACAAATCACCGGGAATCCTTTCTATAAACAATATTTAATTTAGAGAAAAACGCAAGCAAGAAACCAGCAAAAACCCAAATTCTTTGTAGTATGAACAGTCAACTTTTTGTTTTTCGAAAAAAATCGAACCACAAAGTACACAAAGAGCACAAAGATTTTTACTGTTTTCCAGAACACTCCATTTTTTAACAACAAATTGCACAAATTTCACGAATAATTTTTTGTTTTTAACTAGGAATCCGGAACTATATTTGATATTTGTGTTATTTGTGTGATTCGTTGTTTCTATTTTTAATTCATCTTTGAATTTTAATTTGTAATTTTCCATTTTGATATTTGATTTTTACATTATTAGCGGCTTTGCCGCGTTAGGGGAATTATAATATATTTAAAATTGTACTACTGGTCAAATACGACTCTACTGACACTCCGTGACAAGCATTTCATTCAGCTCATCGGGATTATGGGTAATTCGAAAAGCTTCTTTACGGCTCAAGATATCTTCTTTGATTAGTTCAACTATAGATCTATTCAGGGTTTTCATTCCTTCCTTTGTTCGAGTCTGCATAACAGAATATAATTGATGTGTTTTGCCTTCTCTTACCAATTTTCTGACAGCCGCTATCGAGATAAGCGTCTCCGTAACCGCGATCAATCCTCCATCTTTCCTGTTTTTTATTAAATCCTGAGATATTATTCCAAGCAAATTCGCGGAAAGCTGAAGCGTAATCTGACGCCTCTGATGTGGAGGAAAAATATTTATGATTCTATCGATTGTTTGAATGGCGCTTCTTGTGTGTAATGTTGAAAGCACCAGATGTCCGGTTTCCGCTGCCGTTATTGTTATCTGTATCGATTCCCTGTCTCGCATTTCTCCGACAACAATAACATCAGGGTCCTGACGTAGAGCGAACTTTACCGCAGACGCAAAAGAATGAGTATCGTACCCCACAGCTCTTTGATCGATGACCGATTTTTTGTCTTCGTAAATGAACTCAATCGGATCTTCCACTGTTATTATGTGAGATGTTAGTCTTTCATTTATATATTGAACTACGGAAGCAATCGTCGTTGACTTTCCGCATCCTGAAGGACCCGTAATAAGCAGCAGTCCTCTCGGCTTCACCGCAAACTCTTCCAAAACTGCCGGTAATTTTAGGCTTGCGAGGTCCGGTATTTGGGCCGGAATAAGCCTGAAAACTATCCCGGGATGACCTCTCTGCATGAAAACATTAACTCTAAATCGAGAGAGTCCCGGAACATTCACCGCAAGATCCATTTCTTTCTGCTTTTCAAATTGCTCCAATTGTTTATGAGACATAACACTCCCGGCTACATTTCTTATGTCTTCCACGGTAAGGGCAGCATGCTCTTCTACCCTGATTAACTCCCTGTCTTTCCTGATAACGGGATTAGATCCGACCTTGAGAATCAGATCGGAAATGTTATCTTTTTTCATTCTGCTTAGAAGATCTCCAATTTTCAATGACATCTTACCCTCTCGCTAATGATGCTTCAAACATTTTCGGATTAGAAGCTTTTGAAAGAGCTTCTTCATAATCGACCTGTCCCCTTAAATAAAGCTCTTTTAAATAATCGTCCAACAATTTCATGCCAAATTGCGCGCCCGCTTTTATTATATTATAAATTTGTTCGATTTTTCCTTCTCTGATAGCGTTGGCTACACCTTTAGTCCCTATAAGAATTTCGTAAGCACCCACTCTTCCCTTACCGTCAGACCTCCTGAGTAACGTTTGAGATACTATTGCTCGAATAGTTGAAGCAAATTGAACCCGTATTTGATGTTGATGTTCGGGTTCAAAAACATCCACTATTCTATCAACTGTCTGAGGCGCATCCGGAGTATGAAGTGTGGCAAAAACGAGAGAGCCCATTTCCGCAGCGTTAAGAGCTTTTTCTATGGTTTCTTTATCTCTCATTTCTCCGATCATTATAACATCCGGGTTCTGCCTCATAACCCTTTTTAGAGCTTCTTCAAAAGAATTTGTATCCACTCCTATAGCTCTCTGTTCAATAACACTCATTTTATCCTGGAAAACATATTCGATCGGATCTTCTACCGTAATTATATGCTTTTTTTCTGTGATATTTATCTCTTCGATCATCGCGGAAAGCGTTGTTGACTTGCCGGCACCAGTCGGTCCAGTTACAAGTACAAAACCATGTGAAGAAAGGGCTATTTTCTTCAATGTTTCCGGGAGTTTCCATTCTTCTATTGTTTTGACTTTTATAGGTATGGCTCTGACAGCAACGCCTATCTTTCCTCTTTGAAGAAAAACATTCATCCTGAACCTTGAAGCACCGGGAAGCTCATAAGAAATATCAAGCTCCCAATCCTGTTTAAAACGCTCTTTTTGCTCTTCATTTATAATTTCGAATACAATGTTTTGAATATCTTCAGCCGAAAAGGGTTTATAGCCCTCTAATCTTTTTAACTCCCCCTGGACTCTTACTATAGGAGGTTCGTCTGCTTTAATATGAAGATCGGAGCCATCAAGTTTTATGACTTCTTTTAAATATTCTTCGATTTTTGCACCCATGATATCTAAATTTATTATTTACACCCGAAAGGATTCGAACCTTCAGCCTTCCCGGCCGGAGCGGGACGCTCTATCCATTGAGCTACGGGTGTCAGCCTGCTGTAAAAACCTTATTTTCGACTTCTTTTTTAAGTACCTTGGATGGTTTAAAAGATGGTAGCCATCTGCCAGGAATTTTTACTTCTTCATTGGTTCTCGGGTTCCTGCCTATTCTACCTTTACGAAATTTGTTTCCAAAAACGCCAAAACCTCTAAATTCAATTCTGTTATTAGTATAATAAACTTCTTTGACTTCTTCAAGAAAAGACTCGATGACTGTCCTGACTTCCTTTACCGGGATACCTGTACCTTTTGATATACTCGCTATAATGTCCATCCTAGTCTTTGTCATAAAAAACCTCCTTAATATTTTGCTAATATGTTTAATTACATTTACTTATACTATTTATATAAACAAATTTAATGATAATGTCAAGGGCTTTTCCGTAACAAACCCGACTAACCCACAAAAACAATTTTACCACAGAGTACACAGAGAAAAAAAGAAGATTTTGTTGTTTAAAAAAGCTCCCAAGCCCACACACCAAAATTTTTCACATGTAGGGCATGTAGTACCTGTAGTTTTTTATTTTTGATTAAATCCCAACCCCGCAAACCTAAATTTTGCATATAGGGAAGGTAGAAATTGTAGATTTTTCGATTTCTATATGGGCTACATGTTCTACATGTGCAGATTTTTTTGTCGTCGGCCGTAGGCGATTCGTTTCTCTTGACAGATAGCAAGAACATATTTAATATCTTTTATGATTAGTGACAAAGAATGGGTTATACTTATGAAAACCGACCCAAAACAGGGAGAGATAATTCGTGGGAAGCTTGAGGTCTCCGGAATAAAAGCGAGGCTGGAACAGGAAGCTGTTGGCAAAATATTCGGATTTACCTTAAACGGTCTTGGAGAAGTCAAAGTATATGTTCAAAAAAGCAGCCTGGAAGAAGCAAAAAAAATACTCGAAGAGTAATATACTATTGACTTAATAATCAAAATCCGTATTATTTTAGTATGAAGAGAATTAAGATATCTTCCGAAACTATTGGTGAAGTCTTTGCCGATTTGACGAATGAAAATCCTAAAACTGTTAAAGCCTTTTATTCTTCTCTTCCAATCGAAGGAAGAGTAAATTTCTGGGGTGAAGAAATATACTTCAGAATCCCGGTACCCGTGAGCAAAGAAAAGAGCAGGGTAGCGGTAAAAAAGGGTGAAATCGGTATATGGATTGAAAGCCCCTCGTTTTGCATATTTTTCGGAAAAACACCGGCAAGTACGGAAAAGGAAATACGTGCATATAGCGAAGTAAACATGATAGGCAAAGTCGAGTGCGACCCTGAGATCTTTAAGAATGTAAAACAAGGTGAAATTATCAGGTTAGCAAAGGCAATTTAGGAATATTGGGATTTAGTTTTGGTTCGTTGTTCCTGGTTCGTGGTTCCTTTTTTAGTTGGTTCGTTAGGTCGTGAGTTGGTTGGACCGTTAAATTTTTTGTCCGGTCTGCCGTCTGCGGTCAACCGTCTTTGTTTCACTTTTTTCGATTTCCTTAATTTATTCTTTGTGTCTTAGTAGCTTTGTGGCAAAACCAGGCGACCTTAATTATATCTCCAACTCTTTTACGGTCTTATCGCTCATTATATTTAACTTCCTGACTGTACCACCATGTGCATGAATTCTTCCAGAAATTTACATTTTTTTCTTGACAAAATGCAGAAATACTATTAGAATGTTATAGGATTGCATTATAAATATTTGTGCCGGATAATGTGGAAGCTTTAATTCTAAAGTAAGGAGGAATTATGAAGGGTCGCATAACCGTTTTATCTGTTTTACTGCTTTTTGTTCTTGCTTTGAATCTCCCAGCCCAGGCTCAGTTTACGCTCAGAATTCACCAACCGCCGCCAAACCAACTGACAATTTCAGATCTCTGGTTTGTGGATATTACAAACAATACAAGTCAAACGCCTACCGTTTATCTACGGGGCGAAATCACGGAATCGCAAAAAGAATTGTTATTCAGAGCCAGTTCGAATGATTTCCAGTTGCCTCCCGGGAGAAATCGAATAACAGCGAGAGACATAAAAACTTTGACAGATGAATGGTACAGAGAGGAGGATAAATCTTTCATCCTCAGAACCAGTACAGTCCCGGCAGGGAGTTATACCGTTTGCCTGTATTTGATGGGTGGTGTTGCCGGTCAACCTCAGGAACTTGCAAGTCAATGTATCAATGTTCTTGTTCGCCCGGCAAGTCCTCCGAGATTAATCTCTCCGAAAGCAGGTAAAAAGCTGGAGATTAAACGACCTGTTTTTACGTGGACAAAACCAGCTCCTTTATCGGCAACCGAAAAAGTGGTTTACAAATTCAAAATTGTTGAAATATATAAGGGGCAGACAAAAGAAGAAGCGATAAGAGCAAATCCCGCCTGGTATGAAGAGGATAGAATAAATAGAACAACCTTTCAATATTCTCTCAGAGCGAGGGAGTTAGACCCTGATAAAAGATATGCCTGGCAGGTTCAGTCTTTCTATGCGGAAGGCTTCCCTCTCGGCACTAACAAAGGTATGAGTGAAATATGGGAACTTAGTCCGGAGATAATAGGAGGGATAAAACCCATACCTCTACGGCCTTCATATTTGAAAATAGGACAATTTGTAATTAAAAATATCACTTACAGTTCGTCTTCACTTGATTCACTTTCTGGTAGTGGAGAATCTTTTTTTCTGCAGAAAAATATCCCATCTCATTTTGGCGGCCCGGCGTTCGTTCTTACAGAGATAAAATTTGGGGTTAACTTTGAAAAATTAAAAGTGAATTGGACAAGTGGGGATACTGCAAGAGTTACTGCAGGCGAAATTAAAGAAAATTTTTCCTCTCCCCTTGAAATTAAAGTCGAAGGTTATCCTGTTTTTGTGCATGATGTGCATTTATTGCCTGATTCGGCAAGCGGAACGGTAGGAGTCAGCGTTGCCTGTCTTTATGAGTCTACCGGTTGCAAGCCGGCTGAACTGGAACCTTTCAAAGGAAAAGTATCACCTCTTCTGGATATATACAAAGAACTCGGTGTTGCAGAAAGAGGTCCTTACCGCCTGGGAGAAACGGGTATACTTATTAAATCAAAGAAAGAAATAACCATAGACCTCAGCAGGACGGTTACCCCCGCAAAAGTAGGAATCTGGATGAAAAGAGGAGAAACCATCGAACAGCGCGAGTTGGATACGTGTAACACCGGTTATCTCTACGGTCACTATACCTTTGATGATGGTCTTTTTGCTCCCGGCGGCTTCAGCGCTACTTTTGACCTTGCTTCGCCCTGGAATTTCTATTCTTTGATTCCAATGGGATTCGAAGTACATTTGACGGGAGGCACTCTCGAGATTGAAAAATGTAAAGTAAAGAAAGGTAAGTTCGTAAACGGAGATATAGTTCTTCCATCCGATAGTAACGGAGTAGTTGACGCTGCAGGGAGATCAATTGTAGCAAAATACGATTCTCTTCTTGTCGATACACTTTTAAACCTATCGGCTAAAGTTTCTGTAGCTCAACAAATGAAATGGGGCGGTTTTGGATTGCTTTCCAGTAATACATATTTCAAACTTCCTGCAAATCCGTATGCCTATCATACCGTTGTACAGAGCGATACTTTCACCATTGTAGAAACGGATACTCTCATAGGTTTAATAATACCTTATCTTAACAGAAGTAAAGATGTGCTAGTGGTATATTCGGGTGATGTGAGCGGTTCTTTGAAATTTGAAAAAATGGGCGGTTTCGATAATAAGAAAAGGAAAGGCGGCTGGTTCAACCTGGAAATGCAGGGAATAAGAGGATATCTGTCTTCGGATGTTGAAACTCCGGATATGAATGTAAAATTGGGATTACCAAGTAAAACAGGGTATCTCTCAGATAGCAGTTTCAATACTACGTTTACTCATGATGAGGCTGATTCCACTTTTATGAGGTTCTGGTTTGTGGGTAATTCATCTTTTGATACGGATCTTCGGGGACAATTTGAAATACCATACCCTTCTAACATAAAACCTCCGTTCAGAGAAGTTGCAGTTACTTCTACTGCCAGTTTCGCAGGAGGGAATGCGTTCTTCCCTGATTCCGCGCTCACTCTCGATTACTGGGGTGTAGGTTTAAGTTCGAAAAGAGGAGTTGTTAGTGTAAGAGTGGGAGAAATTATTTACACTAATGCCGAGATTGAAGAGAAGCGACATTTCTCCCAGGGGTTTAATATAATCTGGGGTGAAATGCTCGCTGAGGGCGATTTGGGGGAATTCTATTTTAACCATAATGCGGCTCATCAGAAGTTTGACGGATTTCCGATTACGCTCGATTCGGCTGCTCTCTCAAAGTATAGTCCGGGTAGACCGGGAGAACTGGTGGTTAGAAGCGGGGTTCACTTCAATTTTTTCGGGGAACCCGATACATTGATTACTGTACACGATGCGAAACATACGGTGACTACTCCGCCTTTTGACGGACGTCTCGTTACCATAGATCCCAAAGAATTTGCACTATTTAGAAACTGGGGGTCGGGTATCGCGGAGATGGATTTTGATAAGATAGGGTACGACGCGACAGATCAGGATGGATTTATAGGAGCAGGTGAAGTCGATTTTGATTTCTTTAAGAACTCTCCTGTTAATGCCGAGATAGAGATTGACAGTTTATATATAAAGATTTGTGTTTTAGAGACGAAAGTGCACGATTTAATGCTCTTGCATGTCGAGTTAGCCAGTTTAGGTGAGATCTGGGGATGCGCGGTCATTAAAGGAGATGAGCTCCAGCGCATAGCAATTGGCGGTAGGCTGGAATCGACTGTCGGAGGCGGTTTCGATTTGTTGGTTCCTAAAGCCGGAGTGGGCGTGGAGGTTGCGATGGCGGTTACTCCAACGATAACCACTTTCGCCGCTGATGGTATGATGTATCTGTATGTTTTTGGTGCCGATCTTGAAATGACCGGAAGCGTATTTCTCAAAACGGACCGTGTTGCGGGAAGCGTAGAAGGCGAAATAAAAGGTGCTTTCGATTTAAGCGCTGTAGGTGTAGATATTGCGGCGGATGGGCAGGCCAACTGGTTCTTTAGCCCGGGTGCAAATTACATACAGGGTAGACTGGCAGTCAATATATGCAGCATAACATTGGGAGCCGGTCTTTCGGGTGGTCTGTTCATAGGATACAATGCTCCTAAAGATCAGGTATGGGTCCTAAGAGAAGGGAGCAGCGGAAGCCGCCGGTTTGGCATTAATATGGCTAACATAAATAACCCTGTAAGCGGTATTTATATCTTTGGCGATGCCGAAATATCTATAGGGGTGGCTGGAATACTCGAAGGCGGAGTTGAAATATATGCAGGTGTTGGAGCCTTCATAGGTGGCAGTTATACCGGAAGTGACGGAACTACTCAGGGACTTTTCACTATTGTAGGAGTAGTCGGAGTTTACATATACGGCGAAATACTCTGGGGTCTTGTTTCTGCGTCAGCCTGGGGAGAATTAGAGATGTATTTTGGAACCCCGACAGGATTCGAGGGCACTTTTGGTCTTAGAGGATGTGTGCTCTGGGTTATTTGCGGCGAAATAGAAATTACTGCGGGAATGAACTCAAACCGTGGGTTCTACGTAGAGTAAGGAGGTATCGATGTTTTTAATAATATTATTGGGAACTGTATTGAATGTTTACACAAACGATGTGGTAGTTAAAAGAGCAGATACCACTATTACTCCTACCATTGGTATGGAATTAAAAGATATCGATACAGTTATAGTTGGAGATAGTTCTAAAGCAGAAATTCTTTATTCCGACAGCACCATGCTGTATTTGGATGCGAATACCAGTATTGCTACTACAAGCAGCGAGAAAAAGAGATCTGTTTTTCTTTCCTTTGGAAGAATCTGGGCTAAAGTCAAAAAGCTGGTGAAAGGAGAGTCTCTGGAAATCTCAACCCCGGTTTCCATTTCAGGTATTACAGGTACGGAGTGCGAACAATCTTTTATAGCAGGAAAAGTAGAATGTAAGATGTTAGGAGGGAGTTTAAACTTCAAAGAAAAAGGAACCGGTAAAGAGACAAAGCTGGGAGAGGGTCAGATGGCCTCTATGGAAAAAGGAAAATCAGCAAAATTTGGAAAATTTAAAAAAGATCAAATGAAACACTGGTATAAGTGGAGCAGAGGTGATGCTGATTTTGTCCTTAGTAAAATAAAACAAGTCTCTGACGATGGTGCGCATGGAGATGGCTTGATCTCTGACGATGGTGCGCATGGAGATGGCTTGATCTCTGACGATGGTGAGCATGGAAAGGTAGCACTTCTTGTCTCTCAGGTAAAGGCAGTTGCCGGCAAATTGGGTTTAGTCAGTGAGTATGAAGGTAAATTAAATGAACTTATGAAAGTTGAAGATCCTTTAATGTTTAAAGGTCTTTTTGCTCCAACCGAGACAGGTTTTCTTTATGCTATAAGCAGTGAAAATAAAGGTAAAAATACATTCATATTGTTAAAATGGCCTCAAATGAAAGGGGTTAAGGCTTTCAACCTTTACAGAAAGGAGATACCTTCTTTAGGTAATCCTACAACTCCGATAAATTCTAAACCGATTACACTTATGAGCGACTGTGCTGATATTAAGAAAGTTATACCTGTAGGTTCCGAAGAGTGGCAGGCTATAACCAACATTCTTAACGGACCTCCAAAACCTAAAACGAAGACAAAAGGAAGTACGACTAAAGGGTCTGCTCTTATATCTCCCAAGGAACCAACGGGAGATATGTTTGCGGTTCCGGTTGCACTCGCTAAACTTAGTGCCTGTAATATTTCCTCTGTTTCGGATACAAGCCAAACTTATAGAGAATTACAGGCTCTTACAGGTAAATACTGGAAGGTTGGTGTTGTCTTGGGGCAGGCTTATGTCGATAATAATGTTGTTCCCGGTAAAAAGTATATGTATGCGATAGCTCCTGCCAAAAGTTTAAGTAAAGAAATAAAACCTATAGATACCGCGACGGTTGTTGCCGGAACGGTTCTTCCTTTGCCGGCTCCCTCAGGCGTTACTACCATTGCCGGTGACAATAAGGTTATGGTAAGATGGAATGAGATGGGAACAGCTTCAGGTTATGACGTGTATAGGAGTTCTCCTTCTGCTTCTCCTGTTAAGATAAACGGAGCAGATATAATCGAGAAAAGTATTCTCGATCTCGAGGGAGATACGATTCCCGAGAAAAACTGCTTTATAGATTTCATGCGCTGGGATGAAGCGGGATATCCTATACTACATGAAGTAGTGTCACCCGACTCGATTTACGGTCCGTATAACGGAACAACTTATCAATATAAAGTCAGGGCATATGATGCTCTTGGCAGACCGGGTATGTTCAGTTCGAATGTTCCGACTCTTCCGAAAGATAAGACACCGCCGGCTGTGCCTTATGGAATTCAAGTAGATGCTTATCCTGATGGCTTACAGCCAAAGTGGTATCAGGTTACTCATGATGAATTAGGACACGTGGAATTGTCGGGTATACAGGGCTATAAGGTTTATCGTTTTAACTCCGCGGATTCTCTTGCTGATAGTATTTTGGTTAATTCTATGGTGCCCGATACGTTTGGAGCATTTCCTTTATATAAGGATACGGATCCGGCAATTTTCTCAGCGTATGGTGAGAAAACTTACTGGTATAGAGTTAGATGTATCGACAATAAGGGGAATATAAGCGGTCTTTCTCCTTCAGCCGGGAATAATTTACCGGATACAACACCTCCTAAACCACCAAGGAATTTAAAGGCGGATAGTCATGCCGACTATATCGCTCTGTCCTGGGAGAAACCGAATCCTGTTTCTTCCGACCTTGCCGGTTACAATATATATAGAGGTGTTTGCGGCGGAGATTCTGTGTGTGTGGAGTATGAACAAAAAACTTCTCATGTGGTTAAGGAGCCAAGGTGTACAAAATGGGAATGGAGACCTTATCCTATGCATCTTATTGGAAACAAGGACCATCCGGATAGCCTCAAATATAAGGACTTTACTGTTCCGCCCGGTTCGCCGATTTGTTACAGATATACGATAAAAGCTTATGATAGAAGTCAGAATTTGAGTGATACTTCCAGAACCGTCTGTCAGAAGCTGAGAGAAGAAACGCCGCCTGCTCCGCCCGTTATCGCGGGACTGAAAGCAAGAGACAGAGCGATAAAGGTCGAGTGGGTTTCCTCGCCCGTTCAGGATTTGTTTGGGTTTATGGTTTACAGGTCGGAGAAAGAAAGTGGACCTTATAAAAGAGTTAGTGACACTCTTATATTTCCTGCAGTCATAAGTTGCGATGATATACCTGCTACGAATATATGGGCTGCTGATTCGGTCTTTTCTTTCGTGGATACGACCGTTCAGGAAAAAAAGGTGTACTGGTACAGAGTAAAAGCCGCAGATTATGGCGGCAATATCGGCGAACCTTCGGTTCCGATAGAAACATATACATATGACCTCGGAGCGCCGCCTACGCCTTTCAATCTTTCGGCTTCGCAGCCTTCAGGGCAGTGTGCTCTTGAAATAAGCTGGAGGCCGGCTTATGATACGGTTTACTCCGGTTTTGTAGTCTTCAGAAGTTCGGATGCATCCAGTGGTTACCGTCAGATCAGCCCGATTATAAGAGGCAACAAATTTCTTGACAATAAGATAATAGCGAATAAAGAATACTGGTACAAAGTTCAATATTTTGCCAAAAACGGCAACCGTTCACCCGTTTCAGGTGCCGAAAAAGGTAAGGCAACGCCTTAAAGGGGGATAAATGAAAAAAATAAAATTGATTTTAACTTTCTTAGTAGTTGTTCTCCTGTCGGTTCCAGTGTATGCCGGAGATGAATTCGTGGAACAGCATTGTTGGAAGTTTAGGAATACGACTTACTTTACTGATGGCGGAGGTACTACGGTACTGCCATGGGAAATATACACCAGGAGTTTTATAGGTATATGTCCCGATTCGTCCGTAGCCAAGGTTTTGTGTCCTCTGGACTATGCTTTCTATCATGCTTACAATGCTGCATTTGCGGTTGCTGCCGGCAATTGTTTTGGAATGAGTCTGCTCGCCAACATAATATACAAGGAAGAAGGGCACATGGGTTTTTGTAAACCGGTTTATACTTATTCCGGGGGCACAGACGGCCCAACTTCGGCAAAACTCTGCACTGTTATAACGGTTATGCAGTGCCATGAATGGAGTCATGCGGGTATTATGTGGATGGCTGAAAATATAACAGGTACCCATGTAAAGGACGGAAATTATGCATATGAGCAGGTAGAATATTACCTTTCTATGGGAGACTTACCGGTACTTACTATAGTGCAGGATTTAAGTTTTGTAGGTCATACATTGATACCATACAGGGTCGAAGAAACCGGCTCAAAACGTTACATTTACATATATGATTCAAATAAATGGTACCCTCCGCGTGCAGCCTATTACGATAACGATAGTAATTTTATTGAGATTACTAAAAGTAATGGTAACTGGTCTTACAAATGGGATGCTGCTGAAACCTGGGGTTCGCCCGATGGTTTCATATTTGCCACACCGATGTCCACAGTGAAAGCTTCTTCGCGTAATCCCCTCCAGCTTGGCGGAATTACGGACGCTATGAATCATATATTTCTTACCGGAGCCAATATTTCTCAGATTACCGATGACCAGGGGCATAAGTTTTACAAAACCAGCACAAGCTCGCACAACAAATTGTCTGACATAGAAGACAATCCCTCTCTAAAAATGGAAAACGTGATAAGGATGCCGATGATTTCTGCACCTGCGAGAGGCGTAAGAAGCTTTACAAGGAAGAGAAAAGACCCTCCCGAAATTTACTTTACTATAGGTTCCGAGGGTAAAAATCTTAATTTCGAAATTGCCTCGGTTGGCAAGCAATACAAATTCGAAATGGCCGGGAGGGATAATATAATAAGACTTTCCACCCCTGCAGGCTCAAGCGGAAGAGATAACTTCGAAGTGAAAAAACTCTCGACAGACAATCAGGAGTTGATATTAAGCAGCAAAAGAGGAGCTGCCAAATTCGAAGTGGAACTACACAGAAACGTTCCCGGTTCAGATATATCAAGAATATTCAAAGTCACAAATCTGACAGCTCCGAGCTCTTCACCTGTCAAACTACGTCTGGCAGAAGGTAGAGATGCTCTTCTTGTTAGAGGAGAAAAAGACCCTGTTTCCTGTAATCTCGAAATCACCCAGATAGTAAAAGGTAAGGTGACTAAGATGCCTTTAAAATCGATAAATGTTTCAGGGAAAGACTGGCAGCAGGTTGCCCCCAGTAATTGGAATCAGTTAAATGGAGCGACCATAAAAACAAATGAAATACAGATGCCGCCTGATCCTTTTGATAAGAAAAAATGAATTATCGGAAAGGTTAATTATGAGAAAAATAGCTTTAATCCTTTTCTTTGTATCTTTTGTTTCTTATGCCGGGATTATGGATTTTTCGGGTTCGGCAAGCGTATATGCCGAATATAATGATGTGAATGGAGATACTTTGATTGACCCGACTTCTCAAGTCCGTTTTAACATTAGCCCCACTATATCCTTCTATACGATGCCGATAACTTTTGATTTCTCTTTGAATACGATGGAGTCGCAGTTTCGTCAGGCACTCAATAAATTTCACGTGAGCATACAGCCGGAAAAAATGCTGAGAGACAAGGTGCCAGGTGTTCCGAGTATCGTTTTTGCGATTTCCAATGTTGAATTCGGTACTTGTTATCCGTATTTTACCCCATACACCCTTTCGGGTGTTCCTGTTTCGGGAGGGGTAGTCGAACTAAACCCGGGAATTTTTCACCTTGAGGGCACGATGGGAAATTTGCAGAGGAGTGTCGACTGGTCGGATACCACTTACACCGAATATGCATATGCGAGGAGCCTGTCCGCTTTCAGCGTGGGTTTCGGTAAAAAAGAAGCTCCGCATCTTCATTTCGTTTACATGCATTCGGCAGACGACACTGCTTCCGTTGCTCCTTTGCTTCTTCCTGCTTATACCGATTCGGACAGCGTGGAATTTACGAAACCCATGGAAAATTATGTTGTAGGTATCGATCTTGGATTTTCGCTTTTTGACAGCAGATTAAATATAGAGTCGGAGATTATCGGCACAGAGGTAACAAGAGATGTACGGTTGCCCGCACTTACCTACGAAGGAGTGCCTTCCTTCCTTACAAGTCTTTTCAAACCAAGGCTCAGCAGTGCTTTTGATTTAGCCTTAACTGTTAATTCCTCTCTCAATATTTCGGGTACGGAGATTTCCGGTTCATTCGGTATGGTCGGACCGAACTTTGAGTCTTTCGGCAATCCTTATCTGCGCAATGATGCCCTTTTTTACAAAGCTGGTATAAAGCAGAACTTATTTAATAACAGTATGTTTTTATTCTCTTCATTAGAAAAGGAGAAAGATAACCTTCTGGGAACAAAGAGTTCTACCACTACTTTTGATTCTTACGAGTTCGGCATAGGGTTTAATTTCACATCCTTGCCGTATTTGGAATTCAGTTACAGTCCTTACAGCGAAAGAGACGATTCCCTCGGTCTGGATCGAAGCAGCGATATGTTTTCCGTCAATACCGGATATAGTTTTAATCTGGGAAACCTCGGCAACTATTTGAGTGTATTCTTCTCTCATCAAAGTTATGATAATAAGGTTGAAGCCAACAACTATTCCGGCAAGGCTATATCGGTCGGCGACCAGGTTAATTTTATGATACCACTCAGTCTTTTGTTTGCCGTCGATTATTCCGAAATGAGCTATCCCGATACCGCTGATAGGATTCTATCTTTCGATGTAGGAGCCTATTATACTTCTTTCGAGCGATGGACGAACGGTATCGGATTCAATACTTCTAAAGGGGAAGGAGATGTTTCCGGAAACGGCATATACTTAAGTTCTTCCTTAGCTATGGGTGTTTTCGGAAACTTAAGTCTCGACGTGGAAAGAAACTTCTATGGCGGCGAATTCGAAGTCGAGGATTACGACGAGTGGCGTATAATCGGAAGTATTTCGAGCAGCTGGTAATATTTAAAATTTAAGGAATGAAAAAAAAGAAAATCCTAATAATCGAAGACGATTACGACCTTTCCGCTTTGATGATAAGGCATTTACATTCTGCCGACTATGACGTCATAAACGTCGGGGACGCGATTCAAGGAGTGCAGTTTGCAAAGAGAGAGATTCCGGATTTAATCGTTCTGGATTTAATGATACCCGGCGGAGGCGGCTTGACTGTTCTAGAAAGGTTGAGCCAGTTGACCGAAACTCAATCCATACCCATTATCGTACTTACCGGAGTACATGATGCTTCCATGAAAGAAAAAGTGCTGCAGGCAGGCGCCGCCCAGTATTTGGAAAAACCTTACAACGCTCAAGAATTACTGAAAAACATAGAAGAGCACATAAAAGAAGATGAGAAAAAGGAAGAAGAGGGTAGAGCAGGACTTATATTAATAGTCGATGACGATAAAGATTTCGTAAAAAAGCTGTCAATTGATTTGCATAGAGCCAATTATAAAACTGTCGCCGCATACGATGTCGACCAGGGGATGCGGCTTGCCCGGGAAGAAAAGCCGGATTTGATAATTCTTGATTTGTTGCTCCCGGGCGGAGGTGGTTTTACCTTCTTCGAACATCTTAAAGGTCTGGTCTATACTAAGTGTATACCTGTCATTGTACTGACTGCTGTAAAAGACGAAGAATACAAAAAAAAGATGACAGAAGCAGGAGTAAAATATTACATTGACAAACCTTACGATTTAACTCTTCTGCTGAACGCTATTGAAGTTGCGTTGTAGAAAATTTTTGCTGCTCGCAAAAATTTACAGTTTCGAGTTTGTGTTTCGGGTCTAGAGATTAGTATATTAGTAAATCGGTGAATTAGTAAATTAGTAAAAAAACATTTTCTACATGTCCTACATGTTATAAAAATTTCGGGGTGTGGTTGGTATTCTAACCCACAAAATATCCGGTAAATCCTGTTTATCCTGTCGGAATTAGTTAGTGGGTGTTTTTGATGGATTTTATATTGTTAATCCTGTCGAAATATTTGGGATAAGGGTTGGGTTTTAAACAACAAAAATATATTTTTTTTATCTGTGTTTATCCGTGAAAATCTGTGGCTAATTATTTTTTTTGAATTTTGATTTGTAATTTTGCTTTTTGATATTTGGTGCCTTTGCCTCACTGGGTAAGTATCTATTATTCCCATTTACCGGCAAAGCTTACGTAGAAAGAAAGGAGAACGATTTTAACATCAAGCATGAAACATTGTTTTTTTATATAGAGAAGATCATATTTAACTTTGTGTTCGGTTTTAGCTTCTTTATCTGCATATATTTGAGCTATACCTGTAAGTCCGGGTTTGATTGAAGTTCTCTTTAAAAAATCCGGAACTTTTTCGAGACTTTCATACTTGCTTCCGATAATTTCAACGGCCGGATGGAAGGGTCGCGGCCCGACAAAACTCATATGTCCTCTGAAAATCGAAATTAACTGAGGCAATTCGTCCATAGCGGTAGCTCGAAGGATTTTACCAACTCTCGTCACGTATGCTTTATAATCTTTTCTGTTTTTCATAGCTGTACCGTTATGGGTATTTTTCCCCATCGAACGGAATTTTAACACGTAGAAAATTTTCCCGTCTTTACCTACCCTTTTTTGTTTTATGAAAATCGGACCTCCGCTTTCCATCACTATTGCGATAGAAGAAAACACCCAGATGGGAAGAGAAATTATCAACCCTATTCCCGAAAGAAGAATATCGAAAACTCTTTTTGTCACGTCTTTCGATACTCTCAATATATTAATACTTATTATTTCCTCCTATCGAGTTTTGTCTTAATAGTATATTATAATCTCAAGTGTCTGCCTTTTACCCACTAAAAGATTACACACACAAAAAATTTTTATAAAACTACCGCGATTATTGTCCCTTTTTATATGGAATGAATTCGACTCTTCTATTCAGTACTCTACCTTCTTCCGTATCATTGCTGGCAATAGGTTTTCTTTGTCCGTAACCTTCGGTAATCAACCGTTCGGGAGGTATACCCTGTTCTACAAGATATTTTTTAACGTTATCCGCTCTACGTTTGGATAAGATCTGATTGGCTTCGGGAGTCCCGATGGAGCAGGTATGTCCGATGATTTTCAGATTTATTTCATTTCCGTCTTTAAGTAACTCGATGAGTCGTTCTAAAATACCTGAGGCTCTCGGTGTAAGCTCGAAATTCTTGAAGGGAAAATACACGGTAATGCTTTCTATCTGACCTATTAAATCTTCCAGATTTTTTGTTTCTTTTAAAACTTCCAGGATGTCTTTCTTTATCATTTCTATAAATATAGTTTTGCTGTCAATTTTTTCAATAGAAATCTTTACACTGGCATCATCGTAACCCAGTGATGTGGCATTTGCCATATATATGCCGGGCGGCAAAGAGATAGTGTGAACTTTATTGTTTCCTGAAATTGCAACAGTATCTCCTTTTTGACCTACTATTACTACCTTACCCTTGACGAGATTTCCTAACTCTTTATCGATCAGTCTAATAGTTACGGAAGCCCTTTTATCCTCTTTTGAGTTTTTATAGAAATCTGTTACTTTATAAGATAAATTAAGGCTAATTCTAGGCGAAAGCCCGTCTTCGGAATCTGTGCCGAATAGTTCAAGTTTGTTGAGCGCCAGCGTTCCTTTAAATAGTTTATTCTCGTATTCTACGCCAACATTGGCATCCCGCCCGTCCTCCTCTATAATGAAAGCCATATTATTCGGAAGAATAAATTTGATTCCGTAAAACAGCCCCATGGCAATATTTTCGTGATTTTCATTGAAGAGCAAATCTGTATTCAGGGAGTAACTTCTTGGCCCGTAACCGACGAATTTCCCCCTACCTACCCCTGCAGTCATTTCAAACGTGTTGCCTAATTTTTTTGTTGCTACGATATAAGCTGAAGCTATTTCAGGAGGTCTATCCGTATAATTTTCATCACTGAAAACCTCATCGAAACCGGCAGGCGAAACATATTTACTAACAGCAATTTCGTCTACACCTAAGGCGAGCCCCGGGTAATTACCGTTTTCGACAAGCAACTGGTAGGATAAATCAAGCGCAAAATCCGCACCGTTATACCACTTCAATGCTCCTCCGAATTTATTATACGAAAAGTTTATTGCCAAATTAGGGTCGAATTTAACGCTATCTTCACTCCGAACAGGATAACTTGAATTTACATCAATATATAATCCCTGGTTAAAGTTAGCAGTCGGAATATCTATATACGCTTCTCTTCTCATATAAAAAGCACCAACTGCGTTAGATATGACAAATGAGGCTATGATAATTAAACGTGTCAAAAATCTCACCTCCTCATAATATAACGTATTATATAGCAAAATAGTCGTTTTGTCAAGGCATTATTTTGCGTTTTTAGAATTTTTCTATAAAATAATCAAATTGACGATTTTTATCTTAGGTGTATATAGCTGTATGTTTTTAGTTTTTTGATTTGACTCGTGATTTAGACAACTTTCAGCCGTGTTCCTCATGCCACTTAATAGTTAATTGTCGCCTTTTGGCACGGAATTTTTGGGGGGCTAACTCCATTAAGCATCTTGACATTAAAACTGTTTTTCCTTATATTCTTAATAGATGAACGAAAAGATTAATAAAAGAGTTAAAGAAATCGGGGCGTATGGTATTCGATATTCTTATCTCAGACTGTTAAATAATTTTGGAGACAGAATCAAATTCATACATCCCGACCTGATGAGTTTTATAGCTTTCTTTACTGCCGTAGCAACAGGTATTCTGTACTATAAATCCGGAGAGGTTCCTGTTTTCTTGCTGATAAATATTGGTCTGATTTTCCTGGGTATTACCTTTAATATATTGGTCGAGCTACTTTCTATGAAGCGGTCTCAATTTACGATTATAAACGAAATTATCTATGCGCTTCCTGATAGATACGCCGATGTGTTTGTTTTTGTCGGTATATCTTTTTCATCTTTATGCGATATTAGAATCGGAATGATAGCTACGGTGACCGTATTACTCATCAGTTACACGGGAATTTTGGGCAAAGCTTTGGGGGTTTCCTGGCAGCATCAGGGTCCTCTTGATAAGACTAACAGATTAGTTATACTTATGGTGGCATCACTCCTGCAGTTTCCCCTAAGTAAAGCCCACACTCCTTTGGTCTCTATATGGGGATACGACTTAACCATTATTGAATTAAGTATGATATTATTTATGTTGCTCGGACAAATTACTGTTCTGATGCGCATAAAAGGAATACTGGAAGACGTCAAAAAAGTCGATAGAGTTTTGTATAAAGAAGAATCCAAAAAGAAATAATTTCGGAGGATTCGAGATGATAGAAAACCCGGAAATACTTAAAGAATTTGAGAAGAAAATCAAAAAAACAAGTAAAGTTGATATAGATAAGAATTTTGAAATCTTTGAAGGTCTATATAAAGAGGCTTTAGAGCTTGGAGTTCTTCCGAAAAAAGATCCTCTTGAAAATATTGAAACTTTAAAAAAGTTAGCCCGAATCATAAATAGTGTTTAAAAAACTACTTTCCATAATTCCAAATTAGAAAATCAAATGAGTAAAAATAAAAGATTAATAAGTCTCCTCTCCTCAGCAGGAGGAGGTAAAACATACCGTCTTTCCACAAGGTATAAAAATCTACTCAAAGAAGACAATCAAAATCTTAAAAAATCCCTTGCCATAACGTTTACCAATAAAGCTGCAACCGAAATGAAAGAGCGAATTCTCGGGTTACTGAAAGAAGAAGCCCTGATAGAAGGAAACAAACACTCACAAGAATTAATCGATTTTATTCTCGATAACTACAGCGATTTTTCCGTTCGAACCATTGATTCTTTCGTTAATTCACTCGTCAAAGCCTTCTCTATCGAACTCGGAATAACTCCCGAATCCGAACTTATTATGGATTCGAACTACTATAAAGATTTTGCCACATCATTAATCATTCAGTCAGTCGAACAGGATAAAAACCTACGCAGGAAACTAAGTGACTTCATCATAAATAGAATAGAAACAGGAGGAAAAATCAGCTGGGACTTCCATGATACTCTCAGAAAAGGGATGGACAAAATCGAAAAGTATGAGGGAAATGAGAATGTATCCTTCGAGAAACCTCCGGAAAATTTCATTGAACTGGACAGAGATATCGTAGTTTGTTTTAACAAATCGATTAATCTCGCTGAAGAAATTCTTGAATATTCGCATACTCACAGCGGCATTCACAGCCGGTTTTTAGAAACACTCGATACGGTAAGTAGAATCCGGAGCATAGACAAACTGCTGGAAAGCTCCTATATCAAGAAAAGAGCCGAAGAAACCTTAACAAAAAGCTTTAAGGACGACCCGAAGGATTTTGGTCACCTTTTCGGAGAACTTAAAAAATGCGTCTTTAATTATTACCGGCAGAGCCTCTTAAGAGAACACAATTACCAGATAGATATTTACGGGATTTACAGGGAAATCTTAAAAAATATCAGAGAGAAACAGAAGGTCAGGTTCATAGAAGACATCAACAAAGAACTGAAAATTTTGTTCGAAGAATTCAGCATACCCTTTGTATTTTACAGAATAGGAGAAAAATTCATCCACTACCTTGTAGATGAATTTCAGGATACAAGCAGAGACCAGTGGCAAAATCTTACTCCCCTGATAGACAACGCCCTCTCGGAAGGGGGCTCCTTCTTTTATGTTGGCGACCCAAAACAGGCAATATATCAGTGGAGGGGCGGAGATGTAGAGCTTTTTGAGCTTCCTTCCAATTTATTTGCTTCTGTCGGAGAAAACGAGAAAGAATCCGATTATATAGATAAAAATTACCGCAGCGCGCCCGCGATAGTCGATTTCCTGGGAGAGGTTTTTTCTAAACTGCCCGAAGAAATCAAAGAAAAAATGGGACAGAAGAGTAATTTTTATTCCGGCTCGGTTAAACAGAAAATACCCGATTTTAAATCGGAAAAAGATTTCGAAGGTCTTGTATCCGTTAAAAAGATTCAGCCGGAAAGCAAAAATATAGAAGATATTTTCTCATCTATAAACAGCCAACTGGAAGAATCCATAAAAGAAATCTTATCCAGAGGCTACAGCGAAGGGGATATAGCAATCCTTGTGCGCCGCAATAACGATGCGAAAGAAATAACGGAGCATTTATGCGAAAAAGGATATCCCGTTGTTTCCAGTGAAACACTATATTTGTCCAGCAATCCCGTTATAAAAGGAATCCTTTCCGCTTTAAAATTCCTTCAGCATCCTACGGATAACACATCATTCTTAGGTTTACTCACGAGCCCATTCTTCTGCAGGCAAACAGGGCTGGATGATAACGCTGTAATAAATTTTGCAGAAGATTGTGTATCAAATACTCCTTATTATATACAGTTTAAAAAAAGATTCCCGGATATATGGCTGAATTATATAGAACCGTTCTTCACCCATGTAGGATTTTTACCTGTTTACGATCTTGCAAGCGACATAATCCGTACATTCAAAATTCCCGAAATTTGTACCGGCTGCGAGAGTTTTCTTGAGGCTTTCCTCGAATTTATTCATAATCTGGAAGAACAGTCTATAACATCCATAGAGGGGATGTTAACCGAATGGCAAAGAAGGCAGGATTATGATAACCCGCCGTCAATCCTCCTGCCGGAATCAACCCAAGCCATAAAAATAATGACGATTCATTCTGCTAAAGGCCTTGAGTTCCCGGTCGTAATTATTCCTTTTATTTACATTCCATTCGACAAAGATAAAAATGAAGTCGTTATAGAATATAAAGGAATAAAAAGAATAATTAAAGTAAAAAAAGATATTCTTCCCGAAAATGACGCTGAGCTTAAAAAAGAAATCGAATCGAAGCTCATAGAAAAAGAACAAAACGAAACTTTCGAAGAAATAAATAACTTTTACGTTGCCTTGAGCAGAGCCGTATATGAACTGCATGTCTTTGTAACCGATGAAAAACCGCAAAATTATTCGGACCTCTGGAAAAAGGTTCTCGAAAATTTTATTGCCGAAGACTCATACGCAAAAGGCAAATTACAGAATAAGCCTCCTGCGGAAAAAAGAAAAGAAGAATTACCTTTAAAATATTTGAAAATGGATCCGGAAGGTAAACAGAGCGTCGAGAAAGCCTCATCAAGACTGCTGATGAGAAAAAACGATATGTATGTTTTGATGAACGAGAAAATA
>CAZGBM010000019.1:0-30441 GCA_964523975.1 uncultured bacterium
GAAATACCATTAAGTATCGGAGGCGGCATCGGTCAGTCACGTACATTTATGTATCTGTTAAGGACCGCCCACATTGGCGAGGTGAGTACCACGGTCTGGCCTGATGTCCTCAAGTCTATTTGCAAAAGAAAAAATATCCATGTATTGGAATAAATATTGAAAAAACGGGATGTGCGTATTATTATCACACAGAGCCACAGAAGACACAAAGATTTTAAACTGTTGATCTGTTTTTTGAACTCACCAACACACCCACGCATTAACACACCAGCTATAATAAAATTAGCCACTGATTTTCGCTGGTATACACTGCTCTCCCTTCTGCCCCACCTTCTTTATAACAATAAAATATTTTCTATTCGTGCTATTCGTGTTATTTGTTGTTCCTATTTGTTTTGGTGGGGCTGGGTGTTTTTTTAACAACAAGCTATAATTCTTTGTTGTTTCTCTGTGTGTTTATTTTTTCTCTGTGTCCTCTGTGTTTAAAAATTGGAAAGGTGGTGAGTTGCAAAATTTCATGTTGACAAAGACGGAATTTTTATTAAAATTTTGGTATAGATGTATGGCAAAAAATTAATTATACCGATATGGTACAAGATTTCTTAAGCATCGGATTTCATCTATTTGCTCTGTTTGGCCTTTATGGGGGGTTACAGGCACACATAAAATTGAATGAAATAGAACAATCTAAAGTACTATCTTCGTAATAATGAGATTTTCATTATGATTTAAATATTATAGGTAAGATAGAAAATGAAATACACAACTAAATTTGATAAAGTCAATGAAATTTGTATTATTCGTGTTAAGGGTGAGCTTCGTCGTCCTGACGATTCCATAGCAATACAAAAGTTTGTCCGTAACGTTTATATTGAAAAGGGTTGCTGTCGATACCTGATAGATATGAGGCAAGCGCAAATTATTGGTGGAAAAGAGGATACATTTTCGATAGGAATTATACCGGTCGATACGGACCTGAAGATGAAAATGACACCACATAAGGTAGCTCTCGTTTACTCCAGTACTAACGTTGATGAAATATTTCTGGAAAAAGTCGCTGTCAACAAGGGATACAATATAAAAGTTTTTACAAAGATCGATAAAGCAATTGAGTGGTTTAAAACAGATTGACATGGAAGGCTATATAACTGGCAAACAGGAAATATATAATGCTGCGATACCAAGCTATAGTAAAAGTCCAAACTTCAAGGTATCAAGGTATACTTTAAAAATCTAATAGGAGGCTAATCTATATGCAGTATCGGGAACTTGGAAGAACGAGCTGGAAAATTTCTTCCGTAAGTTTTGGGTCATGGGCAATTGGCGGAACCTGGGGACCTGTAAAAGATAACGAATCATTGGCGGCGCTTCATAAGGCAGTAGAACTCGGGGTAAACTTTTTCGACACCGCCGATGTTTACGGCGACGGACGCAGCGAGAAATTGTTAGGAGAATTACGTAAAAAGCATGATGGAAAAATCTATATTACCACTAAAGCCGGCAGAAGACTTAATCCCCATACCGCTGAAGGATATAATCGTGAAAATCTTACAGCTTTCATTGAACGAAGTCTAAAAAACCTTAATATCGAAACAATCGATTTACTCCAACTGCACTGCCCTCCTATAGAAGTTTATTATATGCCTGAGGTTTTCGGAATAATGGATGATTTTATCCGGGAAGGTAAAATTCGCTACTATGGCGTGAGCGTAGAAAAGGTTGAAGAAGCATTAAAAGCAATAGAATATCCTAATGTACAATCCGTACAAATAATCTTTAACATGTTTCGTCATCGACCCTCAGAACTTCTGTTCGAACAGGCAAAGAAACGTAAAGTAGGTATACTTGCAAGAGTACCTCTTGCTTCGGGAATGCTGACAGGTAAATTTAATAAAGATTCAACTTTCGCATCTGACGACCATAGAAGTTTTAACCGAAAAGGAAAAGCTTTTGACCGTGGAGAGACCTTCTCAGGAGTTGATTACGAAACCGGATTAAAAGTAGTTGAAGAACTAAAAGAAATATGCCCCAAAGGAATGAGTATGACGCAGTTTGCATTACGCTGGATTTTGATGTTTGATGCGGTTACTTGCACTATACCTGGTGCAAAACGCCCCTCACAAGCCGAGGAGAACTTTTCTGTTGCAGACTTACCTCCCCTATCGGAAGAAACCATGCAAAAAGTAAAAGCCGTTTACGATAAAAATATTCGCGAATTGGTACATCAATACTGGTAGATAGCTGCCTGTCCCCCGTTCCTAGCCCCACTTGATATATAAACCGAGTTAACTTACTTTCTTGGAATAAAAGGAGGATAATTATTTATGAGTCTTATATGGTTTTTGATTATCGGAGCAGTAGCAGGCTGGCTTGCAGGAAAAGTAATGAAAGGAAAGAAAGGTTACGGACTCCTGGGAAATATTGTTGTCGGGTGTATTGGAGCATTAATAGGTGGATTTTTACTCAGGTTATTGGGTATTTCATTATCGTTAGGTATCAAGCATGGAGACCTTATCGTTTCATTAATAACAGCTTTCGGCGGCGCCCTGATATTATTAGTTATAATAAACTGGCTTAAGAAGAAGTAAGATAGTAGATAGTAATTAGTAGTTTATAGTAGAAAGCAAATGCTATTTGTGATATTTGCGTAATTTTATCTTATTTATAAATTAAATATCAAAAATTAAAACGCAAAATGACATATGAAAATGCAAAATTTCCCTACCACCAGACCGTAAGTATTAAAAAAAATTCGTTATTATTAGTAGTCGTTATTTATTTTTTAATAAATTTTTAAATTTTGATTTGCAATTTTCTATTTTGATATTTGACTTTTCAATTTGAGCGGCTTTGCCGCTCATGAAACCCTTGACAAATATAGAGCCTGAGTTAATTTTAATATATGGATATAGGGTTGGATTGGAGAGAGTCGGATAAACCTATAAAATGGGAAAAGGTTTTCGGTAATAAAAATCCCGTTGACTGCGAAATTGGTTTTGGTAACGGTGAGTTTCTAATAAAAAAATCCCAGATGCATCCGGAGAGAAATTTTTTCGGCATTGATTACTCTGAAGAATCATTCCGAAGAGCCAGAAAAGCACTTGAAAAAGAAAATGTACCGAGTGTCAGGCTGGTTTGTCTGGAAGCAAAGGCTGCTTTCATTGTACTAATGCCAGAAAAATCACTTTCTCATATATACCTTAACTTTCCTGACCCATGGCCCAAAAAGAAACATTTTAAGAATCGTTTACTCGACAGAGAATTTTTCACGATAGCAGCTTCCCGTTCTACAAGTAAAGGAAAAATAATTATCGCAACCGATGACTCGTTCTATAGGGATTTTATACTTGAAGAAATTTCATCTATACATTTATGGCAATCTTTGTTCAACAAAGGCTGGACAAATGAACTGTCTGATCACTTTTCCACTAAATACGAAAAAAAATGGAGAAATGAAGGGAAAGAAATTTTCTATATGATGTTCCAGAAAAAAGCTGATACAGAAAAAAACTTCAGGATGAAAGAATATAAAATAGCTAGTAATATCGTACTTTCAAATTTTATACCTTCTAATTTAAAAAAGATAACAGGTAAGACAGTCTGCAAAAAAGATTCTGTCGCTAAATTATTAAAATGTCAGGAGAAAACGGATAGTTTTATCTTGACCGTTTTTTTTAAAGACGATACGTTAATCAGGAAATTAGATTTAATAATCGACAAAAATAAAAACAATAAATGGAATCTTGAAATACCTGAAAAAATATTTCGTACTCTTTCTTTAAAGATATTTATTGACGAATTAAAAGCTCTCGACAAATAAAGAAGACGAAATCAGAAGAACTATAAATCCAAGCCAGGCAAAAATAAAATAAGATGGTATTAAACCGAATTGGAAAATATATGCACTCAAGACAATGTGTAAAACGAAATCAAAAACCAAAAGGATAATCGTTAGTAAATAAGCAACTATATAAGGCAAAAAATTGCTCTGAATATGTTTATATATCTTTTGAAATCTAATAGTCTCGATAAAAGATTTGGCTTCGGAAGAAAGAATCAAAGCCATTGGCAGAAAAAACATTGCCAGAAAGCCTAAAATAAACGACAGGAAAAGCACAAAAAAGCCATTTGGATTTAAACCGGCTATTACAAATTTAGGATTCACGAGAAAAATCATCACAGACCCCGGCAACAAAGATAGAATCAATACAGGTATGGCAAAATAAGTTACAATCACAATGCCCCACTCCAAACCCTTAAAAAACAATAAAACCCAATTGTTCCATATAGGCAACTCTTTTTTACCGGTTTCCAGGCGTTCATATATAAACACAGCAAGAAACCCAAAAGAAAAAATATTTAAGAAGGGAATCATCAAAAAGAGACCGCCTATTAAGGTTTTCCTAAACCAATCCCTGTCTTTGAATACTATCGAAAAATCCTTCTGTAAATTCAATTACCTTCCTCCAGATTTATTCCGTATTCCATAGCGTCTGATAGCGCTATCCAGCTTGCATCGATTATATTAGTGGAAGCTCCTACAGTACTCCAGTACTTGTTGTTAAGCTGCATGTCAATCATAACCCGCGTTACAGCTCCTGTTCCTTTTTTACTATTTACAATGTGGACTTTGTAATCGGCAAGATGAAATTTTTTAATCTCGGGGTGTACCTGCTTGAGCGCTTTACTTAAAGCAAGATACAAAGCATCAACCGGACCATCACCTTCCGCAGCCATATGAAAAACTTTATCCCCTACAAGTACTTTCACTGTTGCTTCAGCAAAAATACCTCTTTTTTCCCTGTGCTCAACCACTGTCATAAAATCCAGCATTTTAAAAGGCGGTTTGTAGTCCTTCTGGGAACGAAGCAATAGTAATTCAACGGACGCTTCGGCTGATTCGAAACTAAAACCTTCATGTTCCAATTTCTTTATCTTTTCCAACACATCTTTTAAATTATCTATCTTCCTGGAAACTCCCATTTCTTCGATTTTGCTGAGAAGGTTAGATCTGCCGGCAAGTTCCGAAATCAAAACCCTCGATTCGTTACCTACAAGTTTCGGGTCAACATGCTGGTAAGAAAGCGAATTTCGCCGCATAGCGGATACGTGGATTCCGCCTTTGTGCGCAAATGCACTGCGCCCGATATACGGAGAACGATGCGGAGGCGGCTGATTCGCTATATAAGCTATTGCATTCGCAACCCGCGTCAGATGAACCAATTTTCCTTTCGGCAAAACATTGAATCCCATCTTCAACTGAAGGTTTGGGATTAATACGCTAAGGTCAGCATTGCCACAGCGTTCCCCGTATCCATTTGTAGTACCCTGAACATGCGTGGCTCCCGCTGAAACGGCTGCAAGGGTGTTACCCATTGCGGTACCCGAATCGTTGTGAGCATGTATACCAATCACGGTATCGGGAAACGCGGACTTCACTTTAGCGGTTATACTTTTAACTTCTTCGGGAAGACTGCCGCCGTTCGTGTCGCAGAGAACCAGAGAATCGGCTCCGCCTTTTGCGGCAGCATCAAGAGTCTTCATTGCATATTCTGAGTCGGTTTTATATCCGTCGAAGAAATGTTCCGCATCATAGACAACCTCCCGGCCTTTCGACTTTACATATCGGACACTTTCTTCTATCATCCTGAGATTCTCTTTAAGTGTTGTCTGTAAAGCATCTTCGACATGAAGAGTCCATGATTTTCCGAACATAGTAACAACAGGTGTTTCGGAGTCCAGCAGGGCTTTGATGTTATCATCTTTCGCGGGATCCGTATTTTTGCGGCACGTGCTTCCGAAAGCTGCTAAGCGGACGTTTTTCAGCTTCAAATCTTTAACTTTCTTAAAGTATTCCACATCCTTCGGGTTAGAACCGGGCCATCCTCCTTCGACATAATCAATTCCGAGTTCATCGAGCAATTGAGTAATTTTCAGCTTGTCGGTCGACGAAAGGGAAACTCCTTCCGCCTGGGCTCCTTCGCGCAGTGTTGCATCGTATATCATTACTTTATTTACGTTCTCTTTATTTTTCGATTTTTTCCCGGATTTTTTCATCATATCCTCCAAAAAAAATATTACGTAGCACTATAGTATTGTCAGCCAATTTTTTTCAATAACATATCTCATTTGGTCTCGTTTTCATAGGAAATTAAATATCAAAATTTAAAAAGCAAAATGACATATACGCTATCAGCTATCCGCCTTCTGCTTTCCGCTAAACCCAACCCCACACACCATTTTTTAACATGTAGAAAATGTAGAACCTGTAGTTTTTTGTTTTTAATTCTATAAGGACTACATGACCTACATGTGCAAATTTTCTTGTTTTTTTCTGCGGTTAGCCGTAAGCGGTAAGCCGAGAACGACTTTTTACTTTCCATTTTGATATTTAATTTTTGCATTTTAGCATTTTAGCGGCTTTGCCGCTATATGAACTCGCTGTTAAGAATTTCTTCATACCACCTTATCGTCTATCCAGTCCATCATGCTTCTTAGCTTTTTACCTATCACTTCAATTGGATGGTTTTTATCCCTCTCTTCAAATTTCTTCAAATTTGGTTTCCCTTTGGCGGATTCCTCGATCCATTCTCTGGCGAAAGAACCGTCTTTAACTTCGGCAAGTATTTTTTTCATCTCTTTTTTCGTTTCTTCGGAAATAATACGCTCGCCTCTGGTAAAATCCCCATACTCTGCCGTATTACTCACGGAGTACCGCATGTAATTTAACCCACCCTGGTAGAAAAGATCCACAATCAATTTCAGTTCATGCATGCACTCAAAATAAGCAATTTCCGGTTGATATCCTTCCTCAATCAATACCTCGAAAGCTTTTTTCACCAGAGCGGAAACACCTCCGCAGAGAACAACCTGTTCTCCGAATAAATCCGTTTCTGTCTCTTCCGAAAAAGTCGTTTTTATCGCCCCTCCCTTCGTTCCGCCTATCCCTTTGGAATAAGCAAGAGCCAGCTTAAAAGCATTGCCGCTGGCATCGTTTTCAACTGCTATAAGGTTCGGCACTCCCCCACCCTTTTCATATTCACTTCTGACGAGATGCCCGGGACCCTTCGGAGCAACCATTATCACATCAACATATTTAGGAGGTATTATCTGCTTAAAACGAATGTTGAAACCGTGAGAAAAGAGCAAAACTTTTCCTTCTTTTAAGTTAGATTCCACGGATTCTTTATAAATCTTAGATTGAATTTCATCGGGCGCCAAAATTACTATAATGTCGGCTTTTAATGCAAGCGCATCTGCCGTTACAGGTGCAAAACCGTGCTTCTTTGCCAGTTCATAATTATCCGTTCCCTCAAGCTCCGAAACAATGACATTCAAACCGGAATCTCTTAAGTTTTGAGCCTGTGCGTGCCCCTGACTTCCGTAGCCTATAATACCAATGGTCTTATCCTTTAAAATATCGAGACTTACATCTTTTTCATAAAAAATTTCAGCCATTATTCTCCTCCTTCATTTTTGTTTCTTGCGATTGCTATTTTACCAGTCCTTACTATTTCAACGATACCAAACGGTTTTATCAAATCAAGAAAAGCCTGGATTTTATTATCCTTACCTGTTATTTCTACAGTCATTTCTTTTTTACCTACATCCACAATTTTTGCTCTGAATATATCCACTATTTCCATAAGTTCAGCCCGGGTATTCTTCGAAAGGTTAACTTTGATTAACAGCATCTCCCTTTCCACGTGATCCACACCGGTAAAATCTCTGACTTTTATGACGTTTATCAGCTTATTCAATTGCTTTTTTATCTCTTCAAAGATATAATCATCCCCGTCAACAACCATCGTTATCCTTGAAAGTTTAGAATCAAGTGTTTCTCCCACGGAAAGACTCTGAATATTGAATCCCCTGCTGCTGAATAACTCAGAGACCCTCGCAAGAACACCAAACTTATTCTCAACCAGAACAAAAATAATTCTTTTCATTATGCCATCCCCCCTATCATCTGCGTTAGTGAAGAACCGGCAGGAACCATCGGAAAAACATTTTCCTCACTATCGATTATACAGTCAACAATAACAGGACCATCTGTTTCCATCGCTTTTTCAATAGCATTTTTAACGTCGTCATTCTTGCGAACTCTAATACCGGTCGCACCGTAAGCCTCGGCAACTTTAACAAAATCGGGTGTGTACTCGGGGCATTTCTTGACCATCTCGCATTTTTTCGGGTTCAAAGCCCCGGTTCGCAGGCACGTAGCTGCATACCTTTTGTTGTAGAATAACTCCTGC
This sequence comes from uncultured bacterium, assembly GCA_964523975.1. GTDB lineage: Bacteria > Hydrothermota > UBA3072 > UBA3072 > UBA3072 > JAFGHJ01. The sequence continues at coordinate 8,256 of CAZGBM010000019.1, forward strand.
CACTGCCTCACCATGCCTAAATAGCCGTTATTTAAAATAATAATTTTGACCCCGATGTTTTTTATAACCGCGGTAGCCAACTCCTGAATGTTCATTTGAATACTTCCGTCACCGGCAATATCGAAAACCGGCATATCCGGTCTTGCAACTTTCGCGCCTATAGCTGCAGGAAAACCATAACCCATCGTGCCGAGACCACCTGAAGTAAGAAGGGTACGAGGTTTGTCGAATTTATAAAACTGAGCAACCCACATCTGGTTCTGTCCGACCTCTGTTGATATAATCGCGTTGCCTTTGGTAACTTCACGAACACATTCAACCACATATTGAGGAGACACAACCCCTTCCTTTTTCTTATAGCTTAGAGGAAATTTTTCTTTCCAGGTATTAACCTCTTTTATCCAATCGTTATGCTTTTTATCCTTAACTATCTTCACCAGTTCTTTCAAGATATGCTTCGCATCACCAACAATCGGTATCTCAACCTTCACATTTTTACCCACTGAGGTAGGATCGATGTCAATGTGTATTATGTTAGCATGAGGCGCAAACTCCGAAAGTTTCCCGGTAACCCTGTCGTCAAATCTCGCTCCTATAGCTATAATAAGATCCGACTCCATTATAGCATAGTTCGCATATTGAGTTCCATGCATTCCCAGCATACCCAGAAAAAGTTCGTGTGTCCCCGGAAAAGCCCCCAATCCCATTAACGTCGTGGTAACAGGCGTATCGGTTTTTTCCGCAAGTTTCCTCAATAAATCCGAAGCACCGGACGTAATAATTCCTCCACCGGCGTATATAACCGGTCTTTTCGCATTATCGATAAATTCTGCCGCTTTTTTTATCTGTTTTAAACTGCCCATAAGCGTAGGTTTGTAACCCGGTATATTAATCGGTTTACTGCTTATATTTGAGGTCTTTGCCTTCTGAACATCTTTAGGTATATCGATTAAAACAGGTCCCGGACGACCGGTTGTGGCGATATAGAAAGCTTCATCAATAATCTGAGCAAGACTATCAACATCTTTAACCAGATAATTATGTTTTGTTATCGCTCTGGTTATACCGGTAGTATCGACTTCCTGGAAAGCCTCATTACCGATAAGGTTTGTGGGAACCTGACCGGTGATTGCTATCAGAGGTATGGAATCCATCTGCGCAGTCGCTATACCGGTAACGAGATTTGTAGAACCCGGGCCTGAAGTAGCTATGCAAACGCCGGGTTTACCGGAAGCTCTGGCATAGCCGTCGGCAGCATGAACCGCTCCCTGTTCATGACGGGTAAGATAGAAGTCTATATCACTGTCATGCAGGCAATCGAAGATATCTATAACAGTCCCGCCCGGATATCCAAATATAGCTTTTATATTCTTACCCTGTAAAGATTTAACCAGCAGTTCGGCTCCGCTTAATATCTTTTTATCTGTTTTCTCTTTTTTCATTTTATTAAAAACCCCTCCTCATAGTATTAAAAATTTTTATTTTAATAACATTTACGTTTAGTCTTTCTTCATCAATCCATCGATTTTTTAATATTCGGTATAATAAACATTCGTACGTAATATTTCAAGTCAAAAAAATACATCGACTTCATTAATTTCAACAAAAGTGAATTATCTTTTAAAGAAATTAAAGCCGAGGTATTTTTTATTTTATCTTTAAGGGAAATTTTGACAGAAAGATAGGAAGTATCTCGTTTAGAGATTTCGCAGGTAAGATATGTTAATTTAAAATCCCCGATTCTACTCCCAACATAAATATATAACTCCTTTAATGTAAAGTTACTATAATAAGAGTTCGGAAAAAGTCAACCCCTTAGTTTTGCCACAGAGGCACAGAGAACACAGAGAACAAAAAAATAATTATATGTTGTTTAAAACCCATCCTGCAACCCCTGAATTAGCTATGGATTTACACTGATATACACGGATATTTTTGTTGTTTTTAGACTAGGAACCAGTAACCAAGTTGTCCAAACTTTTTTCACACTTCTTCTTCCTTAACCGAAATTAACATATAAAGGTCTGATTTACTTTGCTTAGTTTTCACCCATTTTTCCATTACTTTTTTAATTGAATCGTTTTCATATTTTACAGATTCATACCTATTAATTAATTGAAAATATTTTGAATTCAGTTCTTCGATTTGTGAATTGAGCGTATCTTTTTTCAACTCAAGTTTTGCTGTTTCTAATTCTAATTTCTCACTTTTTATTTCAAATATTCCAGATTTCCAGCTATATATTGTTGCAGTTAAAACAAGTAAAAAAGTAAATAATGGAGGCCAAAATGAAGGATGTCTCCATATCTGTTTCAGATTTTTTATCTCAACTATTAACTTTTCCTCCTCAAGACTTTTTATCCTTATATCTTTTTCTTCTTTATCACGCTTGTTCATATGAGAAGTTTTTATTTGTAATTATTGCTAACTTATTCATATCCGCAATTATTGCGTATATACTGCTGGTTTGTGAGAATGGACACAGTACGGATACACCTCTTATGGGGGGAGAACTCAAAATCTCCCTTCTTTTTAATGAATTTTATCACTCTGCACCTTCTTTCGTTTAGGATTACAAAGACATACCACTTTTATACAGTTGTCTTCTTTTTTCTGAATGCTAATTATTGATTCCATTAAAGTTAAAATAATTATTTCATTTAAATTGTCAAGCTTTGAGTTAACCTCCTTGATCTTTGCCACAAAGACACTAAGGCACAAAGTTCCGCGCATATATGAAATTTTTCTAACTTGGAGTCATCTCTTTTTTTTGATCTGTCATTCTTTTTTACCTCCTCAATGATTTGGTTCTATATCGTTCGAACTTTTATCTACCTCGTTTATAGACGACATATGTCGCTTTTTGTCCCGATTTGGGACCTTTTCCCTCTTCTTTGTTTTTTAAGCAAGCCTTTCTTCTTTAAATGCTTTATTGCTCCACGAGTTCTACACGTCGATTCTTTGCTCTACCTTCCTCTGTTTTGTTGGACGCAACTGGTGCGAGGGAGCCAACTCCATAGGATTTAAGTCTATCAGGAGAAACCTTGTATTTGGTTACAAGCTCATTCATTACAGCATCTGCCCTTGCCTTTGAAAGCTTCATGTTGTAGTCAATGCTTCCGACATTGTCTGTATGTCCCACCACATAGAGCTTTAACCCTTTATTCTCCTGAAGAAGCTTCGCAATCTCTTTAATTGCCGGCTCAGACTCTGGCTTGATATCTGCCTTATTAAAATCAAAGTAAATCCCGTAAACCGAGGCATGACCCGTTGCCTGAATATCACTCATAAAGCTCTTGGCATCTGCCACAACTTCCTGTGCCATCTCGGCTTTCTCGACAACAGTAAGTTCGTATTGTTTACCATTATGTGAAGAAACAATTACCCACCATGTTTTTCCGGGCTTACTCAATTTCAGATAGGTTGTGCCGTAATTTGAGCCTGATCTCTCATGGACAACTACTCCTCCGATTTTTTTGATTGCATTCTGGTAATTACGTATAACCTGTATATCGGATAGACGGGTGAAACCTTTCTTTATGCGATATTCAGCCCAATAGAATTTTCCTTCCACTTCGATTTTTTCTTTCTTTTCATTTACAAATTCTACCTGATCAAAGTCCTTCCCTTCGCATTTAGCAATGTAGAAATTCGGCATCCTGGTAAACATTGGATGATCTATACAACCCTTTTTATCTTCCTGTGCAAACACGGAATCTGCTATAAGGAGAAGTAAAAATACCACCCCGACTGCCATTTTACGACCTATACTTTCCATAAAGCCTCCTTTTCTGCCCGAAATGAGCAGATAACACGTTTATAAACGACATATTGAGGATATCCCAAATCTGGCTTAAATCCTGAAAGTTTCTATTAGCAAGTCTCTTCTTGTTTCGCCTTTGACTTTTTAAAGTCAAACTATCTAAAGGACATAACACTTTTATACTGTTGTCTTCTTTCTGAATACTAATTATTGAGCTCATTAAAATTATAATAATTGTTTTACTTGGACTGTCAAGCTTTCAGTTAATATTCTTGAGTTTGCCATGAAGGCACAAAGACACAAAGAAAGGACTTTAAACCACAAAACACACGAAATACACTAAAACTCACCACACCCTTTGAATTTTTGTTTTAAAAAACACAAGAAAAAAAATAAATTTCGTTGTTTTAACTCCCTAACTTCCCAACCTCCTAACTTCCTAACAATGAAATAACCAAGGATTTACACGGATTTTTTGGATTTGTACTACTACACCCCACACCACAAAATTATCTCACACTGAGGCACTAAGACACAAGGAAAAAACTATACTTTTTTGTTTAAAACCCAACACACAACCTAATTTCTTCTTACATGTAGAAAATGTAGAGATTGTAGATTCTGTTTTTTTTAGTTTCTATATAGACTACATGTTCTACATGTGAATTTTTTAATGTTTTTCTGCCATCAGCCGTCGGCGGTCAGCGGTCGGATTTTGACCTAAGTCAAATTACTAACTACCAGATCTCCGACTTCGGAAGTCGAATATCCCATCTTACCGGCGGAAAGGCTTTGAAGCTTTTCTTTAACCACTTTTTTAACAGATTTCTCGATCGCTTCTGCTGCTTTGCTTTCACCCAGAGTATCAAGCATCAGGGAAAGAGCACATATTGCTGCGAGAGGATTGATGATGTTTTTCCCCGTATATTTCGGAGCGCTACCGCCAATCGGCTCGAACATGGACACACCTTCAGGATTCAAGTTGCCTCCGGCGGCAATACCCATGCCACCCTGAATCATCGCCCCAAGGTCGGTAATAATATCCCCAAACATATTATCTGTAACTATAACATCGAACCATTCGGGATTTTTTACCATCCACATACATGTAGCGTCAACATGGGCGTAATCGGTTTTTATATCGGGATAATTTTTGGCGACTTTGTAAAATGTTCTTTCCCACAAATCGAAAGCGAAAGTCAAAACATTGGTTTTTCCACATAAAGTAACCTGTTTTCTTTTATTTCTCTTTTTTGCATACTCAAAGGCAAATCTTATGCAACGCTCCACTCCTTTGTACGTATTAATGCTTTCCTGTATCGCAACTTCATCTTGAGTATCTTTTTTCAAGAAACCACCGGCTCCGCAATATAATCCTTCCGTATTCTCTCTTACCACAATAAAATCTATATCTTTTTCTTCTTTATCTTTTAAGGGGCAAAATCTTTTATCATAAAGAATTACGGGTCTTAAATTTATGTACTGGTCAAGAGCAAACCGTAAACTCAGCAAAATGCCTTTCTCTAAAATACCGGGTTTAACACCAGGATGACCAATAGCACCCAGATATATCGCATTAAAAGTCTTTAACTCTTTAAGAACAGATTCCGGCAAAACTTCACCTGTTTTTAAATACCTGTCACCTCCAACGTCGTATTCTTCTGTCTTGCATTCAAAGCCGAATTCGGCTTGAACCGCTTTCAACACCTTTATACCCTCCCTCACCACTTCGGGTCCCGTTCCATCTCCCGGTATCACTGCTATTCTGTAAGTTTTCATTCTTTATCCCCCTTTATTTACTTCTTATATATTATATAAAATTCTATAAATTAAACAAAATTACCACTATCGTCACTCCCTGTACAAATACAGGAAACTTCTCTTAAGGTAATTATCTTATTCTCGATAAGGGTCTTTGTCAACCCGTTTTTATAATAAAATAAAATATCAAATATTAAAAAGCAAAATGACATGTAAAAATGCAAAAACCGAAAAAAATAGGACGCAGATTTCCGCAGAATCAAAGGGATTTTTCACCTGTTGTCTTTTTATTTATTTTTGAATTTTGATATGCAATTTTACATTTTGATATTTAATTTTTGCATTTTAACAAACTCCCCACTCTGTTATATATTTATACAAGTAACGTTAAAACACAAAAACCGATAATCTAAGTAGAGGCCTCTTCCCCTCCATATAAATGCTTAAACGTTGTTTCTGCCTTTGCCAAATCACCAAGCAAATCCATTCGTCCTTTGGAGACCAACGCTTTTAATTTGAGGATTGATATCTGAAATGAACATATCGAGTCATCAATCTTGCCCATTTTATGGTATACCAATCCCAAATTCAACTTAGTCCGCGCGTATTCGTCCTCATATTTGTTTTCGCCTTCCGAAATCATTTTCCACAGAACATCCGAACTCTGTTCCATTAGGTCGACAGCCTCGGGTAGTTTTCCTGTTTTTTGTGCGTTAAGACCTTTTTGATAAAGATATTTGGCATAAAGATTCTTAACAAAAGACATGCGTTTCTCCTTCCCCTCTATTTTTTACTTATATTTGGATATTTGTGAGGATTTTTCAAAGATGAAGTGCTGACTTCAAATCATTCAAATTTTTTTGAAATTTTCTTTAAAGGTAAATCAACATTAAAAAACAATTCTTTTTCTTTATCGCCATCAGAAACTTTTATTATATCAAAGTGAAACCCGTCTTTTATCATCCAATTCTGTCCGTTAGATTTTAATTTCAGCCATTCCATTAAATCGTACTCTTCCGAGACTTCTATGGCAATAAAAGCAGTTTTTACGCTTTTCCCATCACCAGAAAAATAAATCGAATTCAAAAGACCGCTGTAAATATTATAATGATAATTAGATTTTGCAGTATCATTAAGCTTTTTATAAATCTGACTGCAGTATAAATGTGTTTTGATGTCTACATATTTCTTCTTAAAAATATCATCCGCAATTGCAAGCGCTTTTTGGAAATTCTTCTTTTCGGTATAACTTACCATTTTTTTCTGTAGATTTTCAATATCTTCACCATAAGGGTCATATAGACTTGTTTTGGTGTAAGCCATTCTTAAAGAAAAAAAATCGTTCGAGACGCCATTTCCAACACTATCTAACAGAAAATAATAATCGCCCTCGGTCAACAAGTTTATATAATCGAATAATATGTAATTCGATGTGGCATCATTTTCTTTATCTTCTATAACATTTTGAGAAGAACTGCAACCAATTAAAAGTATCAATACAAAAAATAATAATTTCTTCAAATTTATCTCCTTATCATAATGAAACAGAAGTATTAATAATCTTTTTCCCTGTAAACCAGAGGTTTGTATTCTTTCTTTAGAAATTCTGCCGCTACAATTTTTCCGATAATCAATTTCTCGTCTCTGTGGTCATGTACATCTTCCACCTGACAGTCAAACGCAGCAGCACAGTCATCAAGCAGTGGAGACCCGGTCTTAACCGTATGGTAACCAATCTTTTCAAATTTATTCACCTTACGGCTTGATTGTCCGCCGAACAACTTAGCTACATCTATCTGACCTTTTGCGAGGACACTCAACCCGAACGCACGGGAATTTAAAATCAATTCCCGTGTTGCGCTCTGACTACCAACGCAGATTAAAATATAATCCGTATCAAGCTGTGTTGCCCACGCAACCGCGAGACCTCCTTTTTTACCTTCATGCTGTGCACAGACTATATACACCCCATGTGTCAGCATATCATGTCTAAGCTTCATATCATAATCCTTTTTTAATGTAGATAGTTATGGGAATTTGTCAAGGATGGGCTTCGTTGGATGGTTGATCCGTTAGTTGGTTATATCTTCAGCCCCTAAAGTATCAAATTATTATATTATTACGGAAAAATACAGAGAAAATTTTCAATTTTTCCTTCAAAAATACTATTACAAATTTATATTAAATCTTCCTTATTACAGCCGTAAGGCTTAAATACATTCAAATGACTTTCCAATAAATCATGTTCTTCCGAATGCCTCGCCCACTCGGTGGAATTAAGGTGCACATGAACATGGGTCGCTCCCTTTTCTCTCATACATTTCACTTGAGGATGATTATCGCTAATCTGAGCTTTAAGCTCTCCCTGTCCCATGTATATAGGTACCCAATTATCAGCGCCGCCTTTTTTTGCGAAGATATAATTCCCGTGCTCATCAGGTTTAAAATCCGCAGGCAAGTCAAAAACGGCATAAACATACCGCTGACCGGTAACCCCAACCCATTCATGAGTTTCCCCTTTAGTCATTTTTATCTCCTTGTTTTGTTAATAATAATGATTAAAAATATAATTTTGTCAACTCCCCTTTTCAAATTTATTGTAATTTCAATTAAATTTTTTAGCAGTAAAACAATAATATCAGGCATGGATAAATGCTAATCAACAATCAAAAAATACTATTGCAAAAAATATTTTTTTTATTATAATGTATATTATTTAAATGCGGGGGACCGCGAATCAAATTTGGGGCTGAGCTACATGCATCACACGCAGTACTCAGTTAAAGAGTGGTCCCCCTTTTTACATTTAAGGGTATATATTAAAATACTTATAAAGGAGATTACGATGAAAAAATGTAGCTTTATTTTTTTAATATCTTTAATCTCGTTTACACTTTTTGCAAAAACTTACTACGTCTCCACCAGCGGCAGCAACAGTAATAACGGACTATCTCCGGATTCGGCGCTTGCAACTCTGCAGTATGCTTCAAATACGGTTTCTACAGGTGATTCTGTTCTTGTCTTACCTGGCAACTATGCGGGTTTTGACTTAAGGGGTGTTGATGGCACAGAAGTAAACCCTATAGTATTCAAGACGTTGGGCGACAATGTCAAAATAACAAGTAGAAACCCTCGTACTGCTGACGGAATAAACCTTGAAGGACCGGATTGGGTGGTAATTGATGGTTTTACAGTCACAGGGGTTCCCCGCAACGGCATCAGATTGGTAACTGCGGAACATATAACTATAAAAAATAATACCTGTTTGAATAACTCAAGAGGAATACTTACAGGATTCGTAGAATATGCTGTGATTGAAAATAATTTATGTGCTTATTCCTGGGACGAACATGGAATATATCATTCGAATAGCGGAGACCATCCTATTATAAGGTACAATACATGTCATCATAACAATAGTTGCGGAATCCATATGAATGGGGATTCAAGTATGGGCGGAGACGGTTTAATAACCGATGCAATAGTTGAAGGAAATATCATATATGAAAATGGAGATGCAGGCGGGTCTGGAATTAACTGTGACGGAGTTGCTGATTCGAAAATATTCAACAATCTCTTGTATAATAACCATGCAAACGGGATAAGCCTTTATAAAATAGATTCAAAACACGGCTCATACAATACTAAAGTATACAACAATACAATAATTAACGCATCGGATAGTAGATGGTGTGTTAACATAGGTACAGATGCTACAGCTGATACATTATACAACAACATTCTTATTAATCTTCACGCATGGCACGGAAGTATAGCTGTAGACGCTCCAGCATTTGAAGATTTTTACAGTGATTACAATATTGCAGTTAATAGCTTGAGCAGTGACGGAGACGAAACAGCTATAAGTCTCTCCGAGTGGCAAGAAATGGGTTACGATACACACTCAATGCTTGCGGACTCTATGAATCATATCTTCATGGACTGGCAAAACGGCAACTATCATTTAAAACCAACCTCTCAGGCAGTTGATTCCGGAATTTCCATCGTTTCGGTTTTCGTAATTTATGACCTTGACGGTGTCTCGAGACCTTTCGGAGAAGGATACGATATCGGGGCTTATGAATACAATCCCTCCGGAACGAACATTCCTGATGAAACACAAAAGAATCCATGCAAAATCGTAATTAAAGATAATTATGTTGTCTTCGATAGCTTAAATCCTTATGAAGAAATCGAAATATTCGACGTTAAAGGGACTTTGATACATAAGTCCGGCAATATTTACGCCTCGACCTATAGGTATAATATTGAAAATCTTCCAAACGGTATTTATTTCTGGCATTTAAAAATCAGTCAGATTACTTTAGAAAAAGGTAAAATCGTAGTCGCACGGTAAATCGGAATTTAGTGATTGGGATTTAGGGATTAGTTGAAAGCAAAAAAACTATTTACTTTTTTTCTTACAAAGTGGTAATTTCATACATTTTTAAGAGTGACAATAACCAGGACACTAAAGATTCCGAACCTTCGTTTTTATTGACCCCGGTGGGTAGTAACCCGTCTTTACATCCACCGGTTTTCGGGTCATATAAACTCTCTTCCAGTACATTTTGTCCGAAAAACCATCTAAAAGCCCAATTAATTCTATCCAGAAAGAATTCATCGTTTGTAGAAAGATACGCTTCATAACAGGCATCAATCAACGCAGCTACTTCAACGGGTTGCTGGTCAAATTCTATTTTTTTTCCGTTTCTTTTGAACCATCCTTTATTTCCTATTACCGAAAGGTATCCGCTCTCCTGATTGGTCTGAATATTGATTAACCATTTTAACGCGTTTAATCCCCATTCTTTCATTTCCTTATTTCCGGTTAAGCGTCCTTCTTCCAGCAATGCTTGAGGTAAACGCGCATTTTCGTAAGATACAATGTCTTCGATCCAGATCCAATCATCGGAGGAATTATCTTTAAACAAATTAAGAAGTTTGGATGCCAGCTCATTATTAAGGTTCTGGGCATTTTTATCCCCTGGAAATTTATTAAGGTATTTTGTTATACCCAAAATGGAGAAAGCCCAGGCTCGAGGCGAAGAAAATGAAGCAACTTTTCTCAAACAATTATATAAAAGCTCTATAGCAAAATGACTGATTTCTTCTCTGGGTGGATAAGATATTGCATTTCCAAGAGCCCAGACCAAACGGCCATGATGATCCTCTGAAGCTTTTGACTCAAGCCATCTTCTATCAAAAGACAGTTCATTCCTGACGATTTCCTTATCCGCATCATAAGAATCGGATAAAAACGACAGGTATTTTACAAGTAGAGGTAATACGCAATCATCTTTAAAAAGACTCCAAACTTTTAGAGCCACGATTGCCGCCCTTGCATTATCATCAGTAGTATACCCGTAACTCCGGTTAGGTATAGAGTACTTGGAATGTTGGAAAATACCGGTATCATCCGTTAGATTCAACAGATGGCACAAATTAAGTTCGGGTAAATCCTGAACTTTAATGCCTATATCTTTCTTAACATAAACGCTTTTTCTCTTACGGGACTTAAATTTTTCCGTTATTTTTTCAAAAGAATCAACATAAGAAGAAGCAACTTCCGACCATATCATTTTCCTTCCGTACTTATATGTCGCCTTTCTTATCTTATCTCTTTTAACTTTATCTTTTACCAACTCCTTAATAGCTTCTGCTATTGCTTTTACATCGCCAAAAGGCACCAGGATTCCACGACCATCATCGAGAAGTTCCTGAGCATGCCAGTAAGGAGTGGATATGATAGCCTTCCCGCACGCAACCGCATAAGACAACGTTCCGGATGAAATCTGTTCTTCCGAACAATATGGAGTTATATATATATCAGCCATTATCAGATACTTAATTAGCTCTTTAAGAGTTACGAAACGGTTGTGAAAAACAACGTTTTTTTCAAGGTGGTTTTTATCCACAAGATTCTTTAATGAATATCTATATTCCTCTCCGGAATGACTTTTTATATTCGGATGGGTCTCTCCCAGGATAATATAAATAACTTCGGGATATTTTTTTACGACTTCAGCTAAAGAATTAATAACAATTTCCAGTCCTTTATCCGGACCCAGTAAACCATAGGTTAAAATCAAAGGGTGCCCTTCCATATTAAATTCCTCTTTGTAGTAGGAAGGATCCATAAAAGGCACATCAGGAGCTCCATGGTGTATTTTTTTTATCTTAGATTTCGAGACTCCATAAATTTCGGTTAGCAGCTCAAAGCCTTTGTCAGCTAAAATGACTACTTCTGAAGAAAGTTTACAAATTTTCGATAATATTTCTTTTTGACTGTCTGATGGTTTGTCCAGGATTGTGTGTAATGTTGTAACTACCGGTTTTTTCAAATTTTCAAGGAACGATAAAAGATATCTTCCATCTGGACCACCATAAATTCCAAATTCATGTTGAACCGAAATAACATCTACGTCGGATATATTAAGAAATTCAGCCGCCCTCAGATAATCGGTTTTATTCTGAGCATGGATTTCAAAAGATACTTCGTTGCCGTAATTGTATCTATTTTCCGAGTCGGTCAAAGCGACCATTTCTATATTGCTATTTCCCTTTAAATCAAGGCCGTAAAAAGAGGAAATTGCTCCTGCGAGATCACTTGTAAAAGTAGCTATCCCACATTCCCTTGGGAGGTAGGTCGATACAAAAGCAATATGAAACTGATTTTTTTTATTTTTACTCATAATAATAAGTCGACATTTGAATTTTACAAAGAATGCAACATAAGTCAAGAGATAATATTTTTAAACCCCACAGAATACACAGCCGCTAAAATGCAAAAATCAAATATTAAAATGTAAAATTACAAATCAAAATTCAAGAATGATTTAAAAAAAAATTCACCACAGAGGACACAGAGAAAGACAGAACGCACAGAGCACACGGAGATACAGAAAAAAAAGAAAAATTATGCTGCTTTACCCAACTCCAACCCAATAGAAACAACGAATAACACAAATATTAATAAAAATATTCTTTTTTCATTCGTGAAATTTGTGCTATTTGTTGTTTATCTGTTGTTAAAAAATAGTGCGTGGATTGTAAAACAATAAAAATCTCTGTGGTTTTTGGGGTTAAATATTCGGATGTAGGTTGTGCGGGCTCTATGCGCTCTGTGTTTTGACTTGGTTGGTGGTTTGTGGGCTAAACAGAATTAAAATCTCTGTGCTCTCTGTGGTAAAAAATTTTGGAGTTGAGATGTGTGGGCTTTGTGTCTTGGTGACTTTGTGGCTAAAAAAAGAAGCATTGCATTAGATTGTTTTTTAATTATATTAAAGTCGCTGATTAAAGATATTGAATTTTTTAAAGTAAAATTTCAAATTAGGAGGCAAAAGTTATGGTATCTTATAAGGAATTAGGATTTGTTAACACCCGCGAAATGATGGGTAAGGCTCTTAAGGGCGAATATGCGGTTCCTGCTTACAATTTCAATAATATGGAACAATTACAGGCAATAATTACTGCCTGTGTAGAAACACAATCTCCGGTAATATTACAGATATCAAAAGGTGCAAGAAAATATGCGAACCAGACTCTATTAAGATATCTCGGTCAGGGCGCCATCGAAATGATGAAAGATATGGCTAAGGAAAAGGGCTTAAAAGAAATTCCTGTAGCCCTGCACCTTGACCATGGAGATTCATATGAACTATGTGTTTCTTGTATCGAATCGGGTTTTTCTTCTGTAATGATAGACGCATCAAGCCTGCCCTTCGACAAAAATGTTGAATTAACCAAAAAAGTCGTTGATTATGCTCATCCTTATGATATAACTGTCGAAGGCGAACTCGGAGTTCTCGCAGGAATCGAAGAACATGTGGTATCGGAAAAAACGCATTATACCAGACCCGAAGAGGTTGAAGAATTCGTAAAAAGAACGGGAGTAGATTCTCTTGCAATTTCAATAGGGACTTCTCACGGCGCAAACAAATTCAAACCGGAACAGTGCACCAAAAACGAAGACGGCGTATTAATACCTCCTCCCTTGCGTTTCGACATCTTAGAGGAAGTAGAAAAAAGAATCCCCGGTTTCCAGATTGTTCTTCACGGTTCATCTTCGGTACCGCCAGAAGCCATAAAAACAATTAACAGCTTTGGCGGAGCATTAAAAGATTCCATTGGAATTCCGGAAGAACAGCTGCAAAAAGCGGTAAAATACAACGTCTGCAAAGTAAATATAGATTCCGACGGGCGGCTCTGGATGACTGCTGCTATAAGAAAACACCTCGCGGAACATCCGGCGGATTTCGACCCGAGGAAATACTTAGGACCATCTCGCGAAGCTTTAGTAAACATGTATAAGCATAAGAACGAGAATGTCTTAAATTCTGCCGGTAAAGCTTGATTTAAACCATATATCACACCATTCATTAAGCCCCTGCCGAATAATCACGCAGGGGCTTTTTATTGGAACTTCTCGCCTTTAAAGTAGGTCTGTAATAAAAAAGGAGCAGTAATGGTTTTTAATAGAAAAAACATAATTGGTTTTTTAATAATTGCTTTTATTTTCTCGTTTATCTTAAACGGAGCTAACCAAAAAGGAGAAATAAAAATGGAGAAAGAGATTTTAGAGGAAGCCACTTTTGCCGGCGGTTGTTTCTGGTGCATCGAGTCGGCTTTCGATGAAACCGAAGGTGTGAAAGAGGCTATTTCAGGCTATACTGGAGGAAAAACAAAGAATCCGACCTATGCAGAAGTATGTTCAGGCAAAACAGGTCATTATGAGGCTGTTCAGGTTACTTTCGATACAACGAAGATAACATATAAAGAACTTGTAGAAGTTTTCTGGCAGCAAATCGACCCTACGGACCCTCTTGGGCAATTCGCGGACAAAGGCTCTCAATACAAAACGGCAATATTTTATCACAACGAAGAACAGAAGAAAATAGCCGAAGAATCGAAGAAGAAATTAGAAAAATCGGGTAAATTCGATAAGCCCATAGTAACCGAAATAAAAGAAGCTACAAAATTCTATCCGGCTGAAGACTACCATCAGGATTACTATAAAACGTGTCCTGTAAGATACCAAAACTACAAGGTCGGTTCCGGAAGAGAAACTTTTTTAAAGAGAGTTTGGAAGAAAGTAACTGATTAGTTTAACCACGGATTACCCTACACCTCATCCTGGAACTACTGCTATTCTAAATTGAAGCTAAAAAATAGTTGTATAGTGAAAATAAAAAACTACAATTTCTACAGGCACTACATGTTCTACATGTGAAAATTAAGGTGGGGATTTGGGGTGCACTCTTGACATTTTGTATTTATATTCCTAAAATGTTAAAAAGCGTATCAAATATGAAAACCGTAAAAGGAATGAAGTTTGAAACTCTGATAAACGAATCCGACATAAAAGCTCGAGTAGAAGTCCTTGTAAAAAAAATTGCAGAAGACAGCAAGGATAAAGAACTTTTTGTAATAGGTATTTTAAAAGGAAGTTTTATATTCTTATCGGATTTATTACGTCTCTTTTATCTTCACGGAATACACCCCTCCCTTGATTTTGTCACTATAGAATCATATGGTTCTAAAAAAGAATCCTCAGGAAAACTTAAAATGTTAAGAGATATAACAATCAATATTGAAAATAAATGGGTTTTAATTGTTGATGATATACTTGATACAGGTAGGACTTTGGCTTTTACAAAGGAATACTTTCTAAAGAAAAACCCAATTTCTTTAAAAACCTGCGTTTTTCTTGATAAACCGGAACGAAGAGTAAATCAATTTAAGGCTGATTATGTGGGTTTTGAAATTCCCGATAAATTCGTGGTCGGTTACGGTATGGACTACGATAATCTCTTCCGAGAACTTCCATATGTGGCGGTCCTTTGCGATGATTAAGAAAATAATATCTAAAACACAGAGAGCACGGAGAAAAAAGATTGTATTGTTTAAAAACCCTTCCCCCATCCAAAATCGATTTTTTTTGTTCATCGGTTAGAACCTTCCTTTTAAAAAATATTTTATTCCTATTTTTCATAAAGAGCAAAACCCTAATGGCCTACTTTTATTTGGCACATAACCTCTAACCACTACCGTCCCGGAATTCCTTCCTTCATCCTCGACATCATTAGCTATTGGCTATTATATGTTTAGCAGACTTTAGATAAACCTAAAATCTGCGTTATTTAAGACTGAGTCTTGAGTCAAATTCGACATGTGAAATATCGGTTAGAATGTTAGGAAATTAGTAGGCTGGGAAGTTAGGAAACAAAGGATTCTTTTATTCGTGCTATTAGTGTGATTTGTTGTTAAAATAAGCTTTGTGTTCTTTGTGTGCTTTGTGGTTTAATTTCCAAGTTTTTTATAAACTCGTAATAGAAGGTTATATCCCTCTTCGATGGACATCGGAATAACTTTGGTATCGCCGATTACCGCCATAAAGTTTGTATCGCCGCTCCATCTCGGAACAAGGTGATAATGAAGATGCTCTTCGAAGCCGGCACCTGCAATCCTTCCAAGATTCATCCCGATATTAAAGCCGTCCGGCTTCATCGCTTTTTTAAGCACTTTATGCCACTTTTGAAGCAGGATTGATATTTCAAGCATTTCGTTTTCACCGAGTTCCTGAATATTTCCCGTATGTTTATAGGGGGCAATCATTATATGTCCGTTGTTGTAAGGATATATATTCATCATCACAAAAGAAGTTTCTCCCCTAAAAAGGACAAACGACTTTCTGTCATTTTTCGACTTTGCAGCCTTACAGAAAATACAATCTCCGGAATCCGGATTGCTCACATATTTATATCTCCAGGGGGCGTATATTCTATTCATCAGAAAAGGGACTTTTGTGTTGCCACTTTATCGGGTTTTTCTTCGGGAATCAAAATCTGACCGTAGACACCATCATACCCGGGCTGAATCTCAACTTTCTCTTCTCTGACTTTAATAACGGCTCGGGCAATTTTCTCTTCCATAGAAGAAAGTAAATCCTTTTCGGGTAGTTCCAGTAATATTCTGAATTCGTTTCCAAAATGACTTGTTACCTTATCATAAGTATCTACTACGGCACGCGTATTACTTCCAAGTCCAAGGGCATCCGCTATTATTTCCTTAAGCGGAATAAGTCTCTTATAACCAACTCTCCCCTCTCCTTTTGGTTCCTTGCGGTCCGCAAGTTCGGAAACGCGGTGCAGCACTCCCAAAGTCAACGGACTGCCACATTCAGGACATAAATTGTTATGTTTTTTTGAATCCTCAGGGCAAAAAACCACATTGCATTTTCTATGCCCGTCATAATGATATTTACCTTCCTCGGGGAAAAATTCCACCGTATAATCGAAAAGCTCAGTATCCTGATTTTTCAAAATATCCAGAAGAATGAGATAATCTATCTCTTCTTTAAAACAATTGGCTTCTCTTCCTATATTGGAAGGCGAATGCGCATCGGAATTAGAGACAAGCGTTATTTTATCAAGAGAAGATAACCTCCAATTCATAGGAGGGTCGGAAGAAAGTCCCGTTTCTATAGCGTAAATTTTCTCGCTGTAATTTCCAAACGCTTCTCCAATCGAATCGAAACCCGATTGAGAACCAAAAAGTCCGAACCAGGGCGTCCAGAGATGAGCCGGAATCAAAAGCGCATCTTCATATATAGAAAAAAGACTCTCGGCAAGGTCACGCAGGTTAAAAGAGAGTATCGGTCTTCCGTCCGATTCTAATTTTCCGAATTTCCTGATGATTTTATTGAATTTATTAACCGTTTCAAAATCCGGCAAAATTATAAGAGAGTGAACTTTCTTCGTCTGCCCTCTCTCGTCATATATATTGCATACCTCAGCAGACAGAATAAAATCGACTCCTTCGAACTCATAAATGCCTTTTCGACCGGTCTCTTTCAATCCTTCTTCCAGCATATAAAGCCAGCCGGGGTTAGTAAAATCGCCGCTACCTACGAGATTGACTCCCTTAGCCTTGGCTCCCTCGACAATAAAAGGTAGCTCCATATGTTTACTGGTTGCCATAGAATACTTGGAGTGTATATGAAGATCCGCATAATATTTCATCTAAATAACCCTCTCAAGTGTCAAATTTTTCCAATACCGAAATAACTTCAGAAGGTGAAGCCGCACCCAGCAAAGTCTTTCTGAAATCTTCCTGTCTGCACATTCTCGATATTCGCGCAAGAACCTGTATGTATTTATTTTTAGCTTCTTCCGGAGCAACAATAAGAAAAACGATATGAACCGGCTTGCCGTCGAGAGATTTAAAATCCAGACCTTCCTTAACAACCCCTATAACCACCAAAAGATCCTTAACCGCCTCGGTTCTTGCGTGCGGAATTGCTATACCTTCGACTACCCCGGTGCTTTCCAGTTCTTCTCTTTCTCTAATCTTATGCAAAATGGGCTCCCTGGTCATTATGACTCCTTTCCGAAGAGCCTGGTCCACCATCTTTTCAATCATAGTAAACTTTTCTTCAACCTTATCCACAACGATTATCAAATCTTCATCAAGGAATTCTTCAATCATCTTTTTCCTCCCTCTTTTTCTATAAGAATCGGACACTGAACATATTCAATCATCTGCTGAATCATTCTTTCTACTTTTCTTCCTTCAACACCCTGTCCGCTACGATGTCCAACAATAAGAAGTTCAATATTCCTTTCTTTTACAAATCTTCTAAGAATATCAATAGTGTCTCCTTCCTCAACGAAAAGAGCTGTTTTCACGCCTTCATTAACTGCCATATCTTCAAGATAGTAAAGATATTTCCAGCCTTCTTCTTCAATCTGTACGGCAGTATCTATTTCATCCAATCCTTTCATACTCGCCACCGTCTTTACCAGATCTTTATCCACAATGAATAAAGCATACAACGTAGCCGAAAGTCCTTTACTGATTTCCAAGGCTCTATCCCAGGAAGCTCTCGTCTCTCCCGAAATTATATATAAAAGAATTTTTTCCATAATAATTACTTTTCTCCTCTTTTCAACTTTTTCATTCTAAAAAATTCTTCCCTTTCTTCTTCCTCAAGACTGTCTTCGATTCTACTAATATCTCCCTTGTATCCCGGGATAAAAATTTTTTCCAAAGCATTTACTCTTTTCTGAGTTTTGCTTATTTCCGAGCCGAGTCTCCATATAAGTATCTCCTTCGCAGCCCACCTGGCAATAAGCTCGATTATTTCTCTGAACTTGACATAAGCTTCATCGAAATATTCATCGGTAGAATCGAGACTAACCTGAACTTTTTTCGGAGGAACATCGACAAGAAGTTCGGGCACGGGAATTCCCATAACCGACCTCATCCTGACATCGATATCGGGCTTATCTACAGCCTTACCACAATTCTCTATATTTTCTTTTCCCGTATAAACCCACGTTTTCAGAAGAGCATCATAAGCTTCTTTCAATTTTTCGGTAACCTCCTCCTCGGTTTCCTTAAAGCCGCGAACATTTCTTAAGAGTTCCATAATCATCACTTCTCTCTTCTCATCGAGAAGACCGTGTCCTTCTATTGCAATTTTTAATTTTCTCTTAAGTTTCAATAGATTGCTCTGGGTCGGAGCTACCTGCATCTAACCTCCCAAAAATTCATTTATTTCATCCTCTTTTAATCTTGCCAATTCGCTTCTTGGAAGTATGCGAAGCAATTCCCAACCCATATTCAGTGTTTCCTCGATAGTGCGTGATTCTCTTATATCCTGCTGCAGGAAAGTTTTCTCGAATTTTTCTCCGAAATTAAGATAACTTCTGTCTACTTCGGACAACTCTTCTTCTCCGATTATCGAAGCGAGAGAACGTACTTTTTGAACCCTTGAATAAGAAGCGTATAATTGACCGTAAAGATCGGGATGGTCTTTTCTGGTTTTCCCTTCACCGATACCGTCTTTCATTAAACGTGAAAGAGAGGAAAGAGTATCGAACGGAGGGTAAATGCCCTTTTGATGCATTTCTCTCGAAAGAACGATCTGCCCTTCCGTTATGTAACCCGTAAGGTCAGGAATGGGATGCGTAATATCGTCATTCGGCATCGTGAGTATCGGTATCTGTGTAATGGAACCCTTTTTCCCTTTTACCCTACCGGTTCTCTCGTAAAGTGAAGCAAGGTCGCTGTAAAGATACCCCGGATAGCCTTTTCTCGAGGGAACCTCTCCTCTGACCGAAGAGACCTCTCTTAAAGCCTCACAATAATTCGTAATATCGCTAAATATCACAAGGACATGTTTGTCTTTCTCGAAAGCGAGAAACTCGGCTACGCTAAGAGCACAACGCGGAGCAATTAGTCTTTCTACCGAAGGGCTATCGGCAAAATTGAGAAAAGTAACGAGGCGTCTTAATTCTCCGCCTTCCTCAAATTTCTTAAGAAAGAAATCAGCCTCATCGGCTTTGATTCCCATTGCAGCAAAAACAATAACGAATTCTTCTTTAGTGGATATCCTCGCCTGATTCACGATTTGAGCCGCTATTTCATTATGCGGCAAGCCTGAGCCTGAAAATATCGGCAATTTCTGCCCTCGAATCAGAGTTGTAAGACAATCTATCGCAGATATTCCCGTTATGATATTGTCCCTGGGATATTCCCGCCCGTCGGGATTCAAAGGAAATCCATTAACGTCTCTTTCTTCCTCTCCTAAAACTTCTCCTCCGCCGTCCAGAGGTCTGCCAAGACCGTCAAAGACTCTTCCCACCATCTCCTCCGATACAGAAATAGTAATCGGAGAACCTACGAATCTGATTCTGACTTTCTCCCTGTTTATACCGCTAGTACCGGAAAAAATCTGTGCAACAGCCCGATCATCGTCAACCTCAATAACCCTGCCCACCCTCTTTATATCACCCTGTTCTATCTCAACCATTTCTCCGAATCCAACACCTCTCACCCCTTCAATAACGAGAAGCGGACCGCTTATTACACTTGCACCTATATGTTTTTTCTCGTATAATTTATCCATATTGTTCTTTTAAGGAAGAAAATTCTTTTCCTATTTTCAGCTCCAATTCATCAAATTTATGAAGTTCATCATTTCCGATTTCTTCCCTCATTCTTTTGATCTGTGAGAAAACCGGCAATTCTTCTATTTTGAACAGCGGAACACCTATCTTCAGAAGGTCTTCCGCACCATCACCGAAATCAAAAATAACTTTTAGCATCCTATACTGTTTTTCAGGACCACAGTAGGCATCAACAGCGGAAAGAGCACTCTGCTGCAAGAAACCTTCCTTTATGAGTTCGGCTTTCCGGAGCGTAAGCCTCTCTTTTTCCGGAAGAGCTCCCTCTCCTACCAATTGTACTATCTCTCTTAAATGCGATTCTTCCAAAAGAATAGCCATTAATCTGTTACGCAGCTCCACATTCGATAAACCCTTACTTTCCCACCAGCTACTTACGCTTTCCAGATATCCAGAATATGATTCGGTCCAGGAAATAGCCGGATAATGTCTGGAATATGCAAGTTCCCTATCCAAAACCCAGAATGTACTGATAAAACGTTTCGTATTACTCGTAACCGGTTCGGAAAAATCACCACCCGGCGGTGAGACGGCTCCGACTATGCTGACCGAACCTACTCTATCTTCTGTGACTTTAACCCTGCCGCCTCGCTCATAAAATTCGGCAAGTCTGGAAGATAAGTAAGCGGGGAAACCTTTCTCTGCCGGCATCTGTTCCATCCTGCCGGATATTTCCCGCAAAGCTTCCGCCCAGCGGGAAGTGGAATCCGCAAAGAGGGCAACATCATACCCCATATCCCGGAAATACTCGGCTATTGTTATACCTGTATATATACTGGATTCTCTCGCAGTAACCGGCATATTGGAAGTGTTGGCGATAAGAATGGTTCGTTCCATAAGGGATTTACCGGACCTGGGGTCTTTGAGTGCGGGGAATTCTTCCAATACCTGCGCCATTTCGTTGCCTCTTTCCCCGCAACCGATGTATATAATTATATCCACATTAGACCATTTGGCTAGAGAATGCTGGGTTACGGTTTTTCCCGTACCAAAACCTCCGGGGATTGCCGCAACTCCTCCCTTTGCAATAGGAAAAACAGAATCTATAACCCTCTGACCGGTAAACATTATCTCTTCGGGTGAAATTCTTTCCAGAAAAGGTCTCTTTTTTCTCACACCCCACGAATGATATAATTTGATTTCCTCTTTTTTACCATCTTTTTGCTCAACCAGACATATGGTATCCGTAACCCGATAATCGGAAGCTTTTTCTACTTCAATGACTTTCCCGGCAATTCCGGGCGGAACTAAAATTCTATGCTTTATTAGAGAAGTTTCTTTTATTTCTCCTATTATAGAATTAGGAAAGACCTCATCCCCTTTCTTCACTTTTATATCGACCTTCCACTTTTTATCCCTCGAAAGCGCAGGAACTTTCGCTCCTCTTTTTATAAAAATACCCTGTAGTTCTTTTATCATCGTAATGGGACGTTGAATCCCGTCAAAGGTATTGGAAATTATTCCCGGACCCAGTTCAACCGACAACGGTTCCCCGGTTCCGAATATCTTGATTCCGGGCTTTAGTCCCGTCGTATCTTCATAGACCTGTATCATCGACTCGGTACCGTTGATTCTTATCACTTCTCCCACCAGACCCTCATCTCCGATACGAACTTCCTCATTCATTTCGATGTCACGGGTATTCTTGGATATAATTATAGGTCCTTCGATTCTTTTGATTACAGCTTCA
>CAZGBM010000020.1:0-27654 GCA_964523975.1 uncultured bacterium
AGGATTTGGAATTTAGCAAAAAACAAATTTTTTTATTCGTGCAATTCGTGCTATTTGTTGTTAAAAAAACAATAAGAATTGGTTGTGGGGTGGGGCTTTGTGGTCTTAGTATCTCTGTGGCTATAAATTCGTAGTCGTAAAAATAAAAAAGCCCGGCAGCGACCTACTCTCTCACCTCCGAAGAGGCAATACCATAAGCACTGGAGAGCTTGACTTCCGTGTTCGGAATGGGAACGGGTATTTCTTCTCCGTTATGGCCACCGAGCAATGTGATAATAATCTGTTTTTATAGTTTGTCAACCCCCCGTTGGAGAATTTAAATATCAAAAGCAAAAATGTGGATTCTCCGAATCCAAGTTGAATGGTTAAATTGTCGAATAGTTGAATAGGAAAAACAAAAAACATCTTTGTGCTCTTTGTGTTCTTTGTGTGAGAATAATTTTGCTGTTGTGGGTTTGGGTTTTAGAACGAATATCCAGCCCAAAAATTTAAATACCTTCCCATTCCCGGGAAGTCTCTATCCGTATATGAATTGCCGAAACTTGTTATGTATTCTATGTTCAATAAATTCTCTACATTTAAACCCAGGGAAAAGTCGTTAAGTCGCTTACTTATTCCAATGTCTAAGATAAAAGCCGGGTCTTCTTTTTTCCATCCACCGAATGAGAACCATTTCTTTTTCTCTCCCATCCATTTTCCGGATATTTCGGCAATTATCGGACCCTCGTATGTGATAATTCCTGCGATGGAATGTTTCGGTTGATGTTGAAGTTCTCTTTTTAGTTCATTTTCCTCGTCATAGCCGTCGAGATAAGAATATATTAATGAATACGAGAGATCTTCATACTTACCATTACTTTCTATATCGACCCCGAAAACTCGGGTTTTGGAGATATTTTGAGGAACCCAGTATTCATCAAGACTTATTCTGTCGCATATTTCTTCTATATGTCCTGATATACTTATATTTTTTGTTCTTATTCCCCCGTTTAAGGCAAGGGAGTATTCAGGTTTAAGTTGGTCATTTGAGAAGCCCGGATAGTAGAGATCGTAGAGGGTGGGTGCCTGGAATGCGGAGCCTACTGATGCAAAAATCTCGATTGGTTTGGTTATTCTGCTTCCAATTGTAAAAGAGGGATGTAGTCCAAAACTTCCGTACCAATCTTCTCTTACGGAAACAAATGAGTTTATGATTTCTGATTTATGAAAAAAAGATAGCGCTATACCTGCTTTTTCTTCTTGGGGTGAAAAAGTTGTTGTGTCATAATTGGATGTATATTGATTGGCCCAGACCAAGTCTTTTTCGAGATTGATCGATAAAGACAGCATTTTGTATAAGAATTTTGTATTGAATTGACCTATAGTCGTTTTGTATTCGTCATTTTCTATAATTGTATCACCTGTCCAATAATCCGAATATTGCCAGTTATATTTGGTAAATTCTTCGGTCATTGCTGGTTGAATTACGATTCCAATATCACCGTTTGTAAAGATTTTACTGTAAGAGAGGTCCGCAAATTTTGTTTGTTGGTTATCAAAAAGAGAAGTTGCAGTCGAATCAGCAAAGCTTGGAATTAGGGTACTATCGGGTACTACACCGGGTGTTCCTAAATCCTTATAACTTCCGGTAAAACTTAAATTATTCCAATTAAGAGATAGTGAATAACGTTTGAAATCCGTATTACTTCTTTGCCCTTTTCCTTTCTCAAGGTCTAAATTCCCGTTTACACCGTATTTGTAAAGCTGTAGGTTTGTACCAAAAGTGGAATTTGAATTCCCTTTAAATCTTATATCATTTGTTTCTTCTCCGGTAATAATGTTTACAATTCCGCCGATTGCATTGGAGCCTTGAAATACCGAAGAAGAACCTTTAATTATTTCGATCTTCTTTACTGCACTTAATGGTATTGCGGAAAGGTCGAACCCGCCTAATTTTGGATCGTTTACTCTATGACCATTTATCATTATGAGCGTATGTTTTGAAGTATATCCACGAACCGATGCCTGCATAAGTGAGCCCGGGTCTCCGTTTCCGTATATTTTAATTCCTGCTTTTTTTTCGAGAATTTCTCCAAGTTCATCGATTGTTAATAAATTTTCAACGTTGATCACTTCAACTTGATAGGGGAGTTCTTCGAACCTGTTTGCAGTTACAGTTATTCCTTTCGATTCAAAGTACATCATACTTATTAAGACCAGTAGCATTTAGCCTCCTTTTTTGGATTTTTTGTATTGTTGGTGTTAAAATAAAGCCGTATATAATTCCCTGTGTAAAGACGTGCCAGATAACAAAAGGCAGCCCCAGTATAAAATATGCTAAAAAGCTTTCTTTAGTCGGGAAAAAAAGAAATCCTGCTGATGTAGTTAATATATCAGATAGGAGCGTAATAAAGACACCTAAGGGTAAGATAATATGTGCTTTATTCCATCTTTTCTTATGACAAAATCCTCCTGATAATCCTATTAGGGTACCTACAAGTACTTGTGCCAGTAGAAGAGGTAGGGGAGACATACCGAGCGGATTTAGTAAACCGAAAATAAAATAAGTGAGTATTCCCACCAGTGTTCCGCCGCGAAGACCAAATAAAACACCTGCCAGGAAAACAGTTGGTGAAACAAGTTCAAAATTGGGTATGTACGCGAACGCGTACCCTAACCCTAAGGCTAACGCTGTAAATACTGTAATATAAGATATTTCTTTTAATTTATCTATTTTTTCTCCCCTCGGAGTACTCGTAAATAGCAGGTCTCCTGACTTATGGCCTACCTACTCACTGCACCTTCCCGGGTAAGAACATTTACCCAGTGGTATCGGCAGTTTTCGTTGCCAAATACAGTAGCGGGGCTGCAGCGGATTCTAACCGCTTTCCCTTAACTATTCCGTTTTATAATACTTTATTATTTTTAAAAGTCAAGAGTTTTGAAACAAATAGCTCACACGGAGAGCACGAAGCACACAGAGGAAAAATAAAAAATACTATTTTTGTTTAAAACCCATCACACACCGAAGATTAGAGTAACAACGAATTACACTAATCACACAAATATAGAAAAAATTTATTATATTAATTAAAAAAATATAACTAATCTATTTGTGTAATTTGTGCTATTTGTTGTTAAAAAATGGGTTGTGGGGAGGAGAACAATACAATCTTTTTTTCTGTGGTTAAATTTATCAGTGTGGTTGTGTGGTGGGGCTCTGTGTTCTCTGCGTCTCTGTGTGATAATATTTTTTTGGGGATGGGGGTTAGCGGCTTTGCAGCTTAGAATTTTCCCTGTATTGCTTTTATCACGTCGTTGAATATTATCAAAGCCATAAGAGAAAGCAGAATAATAGTACCAATTGTTTGGATAATTTTCAGCAATGTTTTGGAAGGAGGCTTTTTTGAATTGAAAGTAGCCAGTGACATTATAATATGGAAGCCATCTAAAGGAGGTATTGGAATCAGGTTTACCATAGCAAGATTGATTGTTATAAGTCCGATAAACATTAAAAATATTGTAAAGCCGTAATCCATTGATTTTTTAGTAAATATTACTATACCAACAGGTCCTGCCACATCTCTTGGAGAAAGTTTTCTCTGAAATAGCCAGCTAAATGAACGATAAATAAGTAAGGCGGTGTCACAGCTTTTTTGCCACGCAAGCGAAAATGCCTTTATTCCGCCAATCCTCATTTTTGTTGAAGGTTCTTCTATTCCAATTACTCCTATACTTATTATTGAATCTTCTTCAATACTCCTTTGCTTATCGGGTGTTTTATCGGGTACTATGCTGGTTTTTATTGTATCTCCACCAGATAAGTAAACAATACTGAGTGTTTCTTCCGCGGAGGGATGGATTTCGTCCGTTATATCTTCCCAGCTGTTTATATATTTATTTTGAATTTTGATTATTCGGTTGTCTTTTTTCATACCTGCTTTATCGGCAGGTAAATTTTTAATTACCTTACCTATTACTGGGGGTCTTAAAGGAATTAACGAATCGATAATTAGAGAATCAACTACTATTTCTATTTCTTTGTCATCACGGCTTAGCAGGATTTTGGAATCCTTCTGTATTTTTTCTGTAATTTCATACCAGTTGGAAACTTTTTTGCCGTCTATTTCTAATATTTTATCTTCTGGTAAAAGGTTACTGGCTGTATTTGCTTCATTTATTGTTGTCGTTGATGTCACTTCAACACCATTAAATAATAGTACAAACAAAAATATAAAAAATCCTAGAGAGAAATTGGCAAATGGTCCCGCGAAAACAACTGCGGTTTTCAATAATACGTTCTTAGAATAAAATTCATCCCCTTCGCCTTTCATTTGGTCCGGATCCATTCCTTTTATTTCGCAATAGCCCCCAAAAGGTATTGCGGAAATCCTGAAGTCGGTTTCTCCCCATTTGTAAAAAGAAAATAGTTTCGGACCAAGACCTATAGAAAAGACAGGTACGTTCATTGAAGACCATTTTGCTACAATCAAATGAAAAAATTCATGTACGAAAACCATAACGCTTAACGCTATAAGTGCGACGATTATACCTAAAAACATCTACATTATCCTTCGAGCTTCTTCTTTTGCCCAGTTGAGCGCTTCTATAATTTCATTTTCAACGGGATTCTTATTGGTTTTATGTGAATCTGTCACCTTTATAATTATATCCATAATATTTTTGAAAGATATATCTCCATTTAGAAACCTATCAACGGCAAT
The DNA here is from genome assembly GCA_964523975.1 of uncultured bacterium. Taxonomy (GTDB): domain Bacteria; phylum Hydrothermota; class UBA3072; order UBA3072; family UBA3072; genus JAFGHJ01. The sequence goes on from CAZGBM010000020.1 coordinate 4,704, forward strand.
TTCATCTGCGCCTACCAGAACGGCAGGCAGAGTTCCTCCTTCTTTTAAGACCTTATAGCTCAGCGTGATAAGTGGAAATTTTTCATTGTTTATTTCTTTAAAGTTTAGAGACTTCATTTTTTTCAGCTCGAGTCTTGCCGCAGGGAGGCTTTCTCTGTCGGGGTTGGTTAGGGCGAATTGTATTGGTATTTTCATATCGGGAGCAGACATCTGTGAGATAATCGAGCCGTCCTTGAATTCAACCATCCCATGGATTATAGATTCGGGATGTATTATGACTTCGATTTCTTCCGGATCAAGGTCAAAAAAAACAGAAGCTTCGATGATTTCGAGTCCTTTATTCATTAAAGTTGCGGAATCGACCGTTACTTTGCTACCCATATCCCATGTCGGGTGATTTAAGGCTTCTTCGGGAGTTATGTTATCAAGGTCTGTTCTGTCGTAGAATGGACCCCCGGAGGCTGTTATTATTATTTTTTTTATGTTTTTGTTTGGCGAATTATTTAGTATCTGGTATATTGCGGAGTGTTCGCTGTCCACGGGAATTAATTTTCCCGGAAGATTTTTTAATTTCTTTTTAAGAAGCGGAGAAAACGCAACCAGAGTCTCTTTATTTGCAGTACAGATTCTTTTTCCGTTTTGGAGTCCCTTAATGAGTGATTTGTAAGAGGATATACCTGCTGTTGCTATAACTATTATATCTATGGTTTTATTTTCGTACAAAAAGTCGGCTTCTTCGTGCCCGGTTAATATCTTAAATTTATTTTTTAATCTTTTTTTTAATTTTTCTTTATTGTTTTCGAAAAAGGTTCCGACATATTCCGGATTAAATTCTTCTGCTTGTTCACAAAGCAGAGAGATATTATTTCCCCCGAATAGAGCTATTACCTTATAATCTTTAAGGTGTTTTAAGACTTGCAGGGTGCTTGTACCTATGGAGCCTGTAGAACCAAGTATGGCAACGTTTTTCATCTTACTGCGAAAAAGCGGAGATAATAATATATTATTGGAGCTGTAAAAAGTAGTGAGTCGAATCTATCAAGGAAGCCCCCGTGTCCGGGAATTATTGCGGATGCGTCTTTCAATTTTACGTCTCTTTTTATCATAGACTCTACCAGATCTCCTGTAGGTGCGATAATTCCTACTACAATACCCAGCGCTACACAATCGAACCATGATAGGTAAGAAGCGTATAAGTAATGATATATGAAAGCTGCGAGAATTGCAGCAAAGCCTCCTCCGATTACTCCTTCCCATGTTTTTTTGGGAGAAATCGCAGGGAAAAATTTTCTCTTACCGAATTTTCTTCCTATGAAAAACGCAGCCGAATCATTAGTCCAGGTGAGAACAAAAGGGAGCATTGCCAGGCTTGTACCCAGACGTATTTCTATTCCGAAAATATTTTTATAGGTGATGGGTTCCAGAACGCGAGGCATTTGGCTTAAAAGGATAAAATGGCTAAATAGCCATCCGACATAAATTACGCCAAATACTGTTCCCGATAAATGGAATATCGCCTCCTCTTTTTTTCTTCTGAATAATTCTGCGGAAGAGACGGAAATTACCAGTGCTGTTATCGTAATAATCGTGAAGAGGTGGCTCTGGAAGTAGGCGTTCAGGCCCAAGATCAAGGAAGAAATTATTGCGAGAGACTTATATGGTGTGAGTCCTCGTCCTCTTAGTATGTCACAGAATTCATATACTCCGAGAAAAATACCTAATTCGATAAGAATCAAAAAATATATTCCACCGGACCTTGCTATAACCATAAGTGCAGGTATAAAAAGGATTGCTGTTATCCAGCGACGACTTAAGTTTATGGAAGTGTCCCGAATCGTCTTTCTCTCTTTTGGTAAGATCTGAGTGCCTGAATGAAATCGCTTTTGTTAAATTCCGGCCAGAGTTTATCGGTGAAAAACAACTCCGTATAAGCTATCTGGTAAAGCAGGAAGTTTGAAATTCTTAATTCGCCGCTTGTTCTTATAAATAGGTCAGGGTCAGGTACGTCGGGCAAGAAAAGCAAATTTCTAAAAGTTTCTTCCGTAACCTTTTTTCCTTTTTTTATAGCTCGATTTGTTGCTTCGATTATTTCTGACCTACCGCTATAGTTGAAAGCAAGTATAAGCTCCAGTCGGTTGGAGTTTTTTGTTTGCTCCTGTATCCATTGTGCCGATTTTTTTACATTTGGTGGCAATTCTTCGAGTTTCCCCAAAAATCGAACCCTAATTCTGTTTTTTTTTAGTTCTTTTATTTCCTCTTTTATAACTTTGGAAAAAATTGACATCAGTCCTTCGACTTCTTCTTTCGGTCTATCCCAGTTTTCACGAGAGAAAGCATATAATGTAAGATATCTTATATTAAATTCTTGACAGTATTCGGTAACTCTTCTTACCGTGTTGACTCCGGCTATATGACCCTGTAAACGTGGCAGTGATTTTTCTTTTGCCCATCTACCATTTCCGTCCATGATTATCGCAACATGGGTTGGAAGGTTTCCATTATCCATTAAGGATTTCTTTCTCCTTCTTTACCAGGAGATCTTTAATCTTATCTGAGAAAAGATCGGTTACTTTTTGAATTTCATCCTTGTATCTGATTTCGTCATCTTTTGTAATTTTTTTATCTTTTGCCATCTCCTGAACATCTTTTATTATATCTCTTCTTATATTTCGGAGAGAAACCTTCCCTTCTTCTGCAAGGCGGTGAACAAGTTTCTTTAATTCTTCTCTTCTTTCGTCAGTCAGGGGAGGTATCGGAATTCGAAGTACCGAACCGTCATTTGATGGATTTAAGCCTAATTCCGAAGATGCTATGGCTTTTTCAATGTTATCTATAGTTTTTTCATCGAAAGGATGTAGTACAATAAGATGTGCTTCCGGAACTGCAATTGAAGCAAGTTGATTTATGGGCGTTTTCGTACCATAATAATCAACTTTTATATTTTCTATAAGAACCGGTGAAGCTCTTCCCGTTTTTATACTTGAAAATTCATTGGAAACTATTGAGAGTGTTTTTTCCATTTTTTCGACCATTTGCTTTCTGAGAACATTATCCATTATTTCCTCCTTTAATTATAGTCCCAATTTCTTTTCCTGAAATCACATTTTTTAAATTATTCCGAATTTCTCCGTTGAATACAATTAGAGGTAAATTGTGGTCCATTGCCAGAGAAAATGCGGTCGAATCCATTATTTTTAAACCCTGGCTTAATGCTTTCTTATAAGTAAGTTTTTTATAGAATTTTGCATCAGGAAATTTATTTGGGTCATTATCGTATATTCCTTTAACATTGGTTGCTTTCAATAAAATATCTGCTTTAATCTGTAGAGCGCGAAGAACGGCAGCAGTATCGGTGGTAAAAAAGGGATTACCTGTTCCGCCGACGAAAATCAATACGTATAATTGTCCCAGTAATTTCATTGCTTTACGCCTGTTATATTTATCGCCTATTGAAGGGGGAATCGGTATAGCTGACATTACAGCATTTGGGACATTTAAGCTTTCAAGAATTAAAGAAATGGCTCCACCATTTATCAAGGTTGCTACCATGCCTAGTTCATCCAGATTCTCTGCCGGTATTTCAAATTTTTGAGACCCTTCCAACCCTCTCAAGATGTTCCCTCCCCCCACAACTATTCCTATTTCGACTCCTTTTTCGTGAATTTCTTTTATCTCGGAAGCAATGAGGTTTAACTTTTCAGCACAAAGAGCTTCTTCTTTGTTTTTAAGAAACTCTCCGCTTAACTTTATTAATATACGTTTATATTTAGGGCTACTCTCCAACCTGGAACCTTTGAAATTTACCTACTACAATATTTTCACCTATAACCGAAATTTTTTCCTTTATCAAATCACCTATGGTAATTGACGGATCTCTATAGTATTTCTGCTCTAACAGGACAACTTCACTGTAAAACTTTTCGAGTTTGTTTTTAATTATATTCTCCTGTATTTTTTCAGGTTTGTTCATTCTCTTTACCTGTTCTTCATAGATAGCCCGTTCTTCTTTCAGTATTTCTTTGGGTACCAATTCTCTGTCGATAGCAATTGGATTGCAGGCAACTACCTGCATTGCAATCTCTCTTGCGAGTTTTTGAAATTCATCTGTTCTTGCTACGAAATCGGTTTCGCAGTTTAGTTCAACTACGCCTGCCAATTGATTTCCCGGGTGAATGTATGCATATATGATGCCTTCTTTTGCAGCTCTTCCCATTTTTTTGGCTGCTTCTGCAATTCCTCTCTTTCTCAGAATTTGAATTGCTTCTTTAATATCGCCTTTTGATTCAATCAGTGCTTTTTTGCAATCTAAAACTCCTGCATTTGTTTTTGCTCTTAATTCTTTGATGAGCGTAACATCAACTTCAGAAGACACGCAAACCTCCTAATTGTGTATTTTTGACATAAAACATTATAATATCTATTCTTTATCTTCTTTTGTTTCTTCTTTGTTTTTCTGCTCTTCTTCAAATCGCTTTTTCCCTTCGATGATGGCTGTCTCTATCACATTCGTTATGAGTTTAATTGACTCGATGGCATCATCATTAGCCGGGATTGGGTAATCTACCATTTCAGGGTCTGAATTGGTATCTATTATGGCAACAACCGGTATTTCTAATAAATTAGCCTCTTTTATTGCAATGTCTTCTCGAGTTACGTCAATGACATATAATAGATCCGGGAGTTTTTCCATATTTTTGATTCCATCGAAGTGTTTTTTCATCTTATCTTTTTGTCTTAAAAGGCGACTTTGCGTTTTTGAGGGTAGATCCTTGAAATTTTCTTGTTCTACCTGTTTGCAAAGTTCGTTATACTTGTCAATGCTCTTCCTTATTACGTTGAAATTTGTGAGTGTGCCGCCAAGCCAGCGTTCCTTAACGTAAGGGGTGTTAACTCTATTTGCAACTTCCTCTATTATGTTATGTGCTTGTCTTTTTGTACCTACAAAGAGAAACTCTCCGCCTTTTGATGCAGTATCGGCCACAACCTGGTATGCTTCTTTCAATAGTTCAACTGATTTTCGAAGGTCGATAATATGTAAACCATTTTTTTGTGTGTATATATATGGTTCCATTTTTGGATTCCAGTTTCTTCTTTTGTGTCCGAAATGCGCCCTTGCATCTAAAAGATCTTTAAATTGTAGTGCCACATCTTCCTCCTATCTCTTTGAATGCTGGAAAGCTCTTCTTGCTTTCATAAGTCCATATTTTTTTCTTTCTTTAACTCTCGCGTCTCTTGTTAGCAGTCCTGCGTCCCTTAAGGGTTTTCTGAATTCTTCGTTTATTTTAATAAGGCCTTTTGCGATTGAATGTTTTATAGCATCTGCCTGTCCTGAAAGACCGCCCCCTTTTGCTACAATAATTAAATCGAAATCATTTTGAACTCCAACTCTTTCAAGTGGCTTTCGCACTTCGTGAACAAAACGATCTGATTTAAGATACTCCTTTACTGTTTTTTTGTTAACTGTTATTTTTCCGCTTCCAGGAAAGAAACGGGAAGTTGCTACCGCATTCTTCCTTCTTCCGGTCACAATTACAAGTTCTTCCATAATTTTTATCCTCCTAACTCTAATTTCTTTGGCTTTTGAGACTCATGAGGATGTTTTTCATCACAATAAACTTTTAATTTTTTTATCATTTTATTTCTAAGTTTATTTTTAGGCAACATACCGGAAACCGCATCAATTATTATACTTTCGGGATATTTTTCTTTTTTCTTTTTTAAAGGAGTTTCCTTTAAGCCTCCAAGATAACCGCTATGTTTCCTGTATAGTTTTTGTTCCTCTTTTTTCCCGGTAAGTCTAACTTTATCGGCATTTATAATAATAACAAAATCACCGTTATCAATGTGAGGGGTAAAATTGGGTTTATGTTTACCTCTTAATATTGAAGCTGCTTTTGAGGCTAATCTTCCCAAGACTTTGTCTTCCGCGTCTAAAATCCACCAATTTTGCTCGATGTTTTCCTTCTTTAATGAAAAAGTCTTCATTTTTTCTCCTTTCAATTTATGCTTTTTACAAAAATACTTTGTACGTTTGTCTTTAATATATAAGAAAAAGGTATTTTGTCAAGAAGTATTTTTAAAGTAATTAGAGGAATCTATTTATAAGTAGATTCTATATAGCACTACCAGTCAATTCTTTGTTTTTTTTGCAAGAAAATATCCCATTTAATTAATTTCATCGCATTTTTACGGTAAATAAAATATTTAAAAGCAAAATGACAAATGGTAATTATTATGGATATTAGCTATTAGTTTTTTACCTGTGGCTTTCATATTGTTTAAAAAGCTAAAAGCCAACAGCCAAGAACTAAGGGCTGAATAGTTAAATTTTGATTTGCGATTTTACGTTTCGATATTTAAATTTTAAACAGGATGTAAGAAAAAAAAGTTAGAGACTTGACGGCGGACGGAAAGGTCTTACAATAATTATGAATACTTTAACATTTATTTTTTAAATTAGTTTGGAGGAACAGAAAAATGGAATATAAGGACAAAACAATAGAAGAGCTTGTTCGAGAAATAAATGAGTTGAGGGAAAGAATCAAGGAGCTTTCACATCCTATAGATGAGATTACGGGGTTGTATACATGGATACATTTCTTAAATTTCGCTGAACGAGAGTTTGAGCGGTCCCGTCGTTTTAAGCGACCTATGTCGGTAATTTTACTTGATATTGACAATCTTAAAGAATTCAACAAAGTTTTCAACGAAAAGTGTGGGAATCAGATTCTGAAGGAAGTATCTAAAAGGTGTAAAGAAAATATTCGAAATCTTGATTTCCTTGGTTGTTATGAAGGTGGAAAATTTATTCTTTTGCTTATAGAGATCAAAAAAAACGATGCAAAGAAAGTCGCTGAACGTTTGCAAAAAATTATTGCCTCAGAACCTGTTATAACCGACAAGGGTCCTGCTACTGTTAGTGTTAGTATAGGAATTGCCGATAGGTCTTCTCAAACACCTGATCTTTCTTCAATATTTGAAAAAGCGGAGGATGTTTTATTTTTAGCAAAAAAAGAAGGGCGAAATCGCTCATAAATGGAATGATAGACCAACAGGTTAAATTAACCACTTGACTCGTAAGAAAAAGAATTTATATTTGAAGAAACGGTTTTAGGGATATATATAATATTTAATAATTTTGAGAATTTAAAAACTTTTTTGGATTATTTGAAGGTTTGTATAGGAGGTATTTATGGATTATAAAGACCACTCAAAAGGGCAACTAATAAATGAGTTAAAAGAATTGAGGCAGAGACTTTCAGGTTTAGAGGAAACTGCTGACAAATTGACAGGTTTGTATAATAGGGAGTATTTCCTTGATCTTGCCGAATGTGAATTTATACGTTCTAAGCGTTTTCAAAGACCTCTATCAGTAATTTTGGTTTGTATAAAAGATTTTGATCAAATCAAGTCTAAGCATAATGCAAAAATTGTCGATAATGTATTGGTTGAGGTGGCAAAGCGTTGTAAACTGAAGATCCGGGACCTTGACTATTTTGGTCGTTATGATGATGAGAAGTTAGTTCTTTTGCTGCCCGAGGCTGATAAATCTGCAGTACAAAAAGTCGCCGAGCGGCTTCAGGAAGCTGTTTCTGTTTCCCCTGTACCTACAGAAGCAGGTAACTTAGATATTACCCTGTGTCAGGGCGGAGTTGAGATTTCTGAAAGTTGTCCGGTTCTCGAAGAATTCTTAAGCAAGGCGGAAGAAGCATTACGTTCCGCTCAGCAAAACAAAGATACTAATATTGTTGTAAAATAGAAATTTTCGTATATTCAGTCAGTACAACTTACTGATATGACTTTTAGGTTTATATTGATCTATTTGAGCTTTTAAAATTTAAAAATCAAAAATCAAAATGTAAAATTACAAATCAAAATTCAAAAAGAAAAAAGATTTACCACAGAGTACACAGAGAGATAATTGTATTACAAAAGAGAAAAAACACTGAGAACACAGAGAAGAAAAATAAATAAATAAAAACTCTGTGCTCTCTGTGGTTAAAAAAATGATAGGCTGAGTGAGGTGGGCTCTGTGTGTTTTTGTTCATTTTGCTTTTTAAATTTTAATATTTTATTTTGTTATGCTATCTCGTTTTATTAATATGATTCAGCAGAGAAGCTATAACTCTAATAAGTTCACCTATTAATTTCCAGTCAAGATCACAGCTCTCCATTTTTTCTAAATTTTTTATAATTCCACCTAATTCTCTGATTCTTTGAATTCCGAAGTGAAGGGTATTGTAAGGCATATCTTCACCTGTCTCTTCCCATTCTTCAAATTCGATTCTTCTTGCTCTTTCTTCAAGTATGATCGAAGTTTCTTCGATTAGTTCTCCGAGTTGTTTGGGTTTTTTATTTTTTAAGGTCTCTGCAGAAATGAAAGATCCCTTATATGAAATACCATCGCCTTCGAGGCTTAAAAACGCTTGTTCGGTTAAGCTAAAATCTTCGTTTATTGCCATTTTTAACCTCCTTTTATTTAATTATAAGGAGCATTTTAATTAAAGTCAAGTGGTTTTTGTAGTACTACCGGTCAACTTTTTGTTTTTTTTGCAAAAAAACATCCCAATTAATTTTATCTCCTTGTTTCTGGTAAATCAAATATCAAAAATCAAAAAGCAAAATGACATATTAAAATGCGAAATTCTTACATACCCAAAACGCAACAATCGGAAAAGGATTTGCGTTATTAGTGGTGATTGGTTTTCTTTCTTTATAAATTTTTGAACTTTGATTTGTAATTTTACATTTTGATATTTAATTTTTGCATTTTAGCGGCTTTGCCGAATTAGGGATTAATAAGAAAAAAGCTGTTGTAGGGCTTTTACTCGTGTATTGTAAGCCTTAGTATAGGCTTGGGTAACATCGTTTTATTGAAATTTTAAATGCCGGAGGGGGGATTTGAACCCCCACAGGGAAACCCCACATGGCCCTCAACCATGCGCGTCTGCCGATTCCGCCACCCCGGCTAAGATTGATAAAAAGTATATAAAAAGCTTGCCTTGTCAAGAGACCAAATTTAGGTTTTAGAGGTTGGAATAAAGTCCAACCACTGACTGCCGACTGTGTTAACAATAGTCAAAAGCAGAAAAAAAGAATTTTCACATGTAGAACCTGTAGTTTATATAGGAATTAAAACAAAAAAACAGAATTTGCAGTTTCTGCATTATCTACATGTAAAAAATTGGGTTGGGTGGTGAGTTTTAAACAATAAAATAAAAAATGGGGTGTGATGTGGACTTTGTGTCTTGGTGCCTTTGTGGCTATTTTTTTTAAAAAAAATTTGCTAAAAATACTATTTTTCAAAGATTACACTTGAAAAATGGCTTTATTTTGTTATATTCAACAATGATTAAACAAATAAAAAGGGTTTTGAAAGAAAAAAAGTTCTTAGAAGGAGTTAGGAGAGTAATAGTAGGATATTCGGGAGGACCGGATTCGACTTTACTTGCTGAAGTGTTAGCCAATTATAATGAAATAGAAGTCATCCTTGCGTACTTCAACCATAATCTTAGAGAGGATTCTAAAGATGAGGAGAATTTTGTGAAAATAGAGGCAAAAAAAAGAGGACTTAAGTTAAGTATTGATGGTGCGAACGTGAGAGATTACTGTGATAAATTCTCTTTTTCGATTGAGGAGGGAGCCAGAAAATTAAGACTTTCTTATCTGAGGAACATAAAAGAGGACGAAAACGCTGATTTGATAGCTCTTGGGCATAACCTTGACGATAAAATAGAGAATTTTTTTATTCGTCTGCTCCGAGGTTCGGGTTTTGGTCTTTCGCAGATGACTTACCGTGACGGTGATATTTTACGCCCGCTTCTGGATTTTAGAAAAAATGAAATAATCGATTACCTTAAAGAAAATAAAATCGATTTTTATACAGACCCTTCTAACGAAAGCGAGGATTATCTTAGAAATAAAATTAGAATAAACCTTGTTCCTTTACTGGAAGAGATTCAAGTAAGTTCGATCAAAAATATAAACAGGAGTATCGATAATCTGAAAGACGTCGAAAAAGCGTTGGAAAAATATATAGATGGTATTAAAATAACCCGTCATTTAAATTATGTCGAGATAGATAGAAATGACTTCGAGCCACTTCCTTCAGCCTGTAAGTTTTTGATTATCAGTAAGATGTTGTCGTTTTTTGGTAGCGGTTTAGAGTTAAAAAGAGCTCATCTGGAGAAATTTCCGACAAGAGGAGTTGTAGAATTGAAAAGTTCTAAAATTGAAATACTGCCTTCCAGGGTGATTGTGATGAAGAATATTGATGAAAAAGGAAAAGAAGTGCCTTTATCGGGTAAAACCTCTTACGGATGTTATGATATTGAAACAGAGGTTGTTCCTCCACCAGTAGAATTAGATGTAAACGGCTGTGAGTTTTTCGACCTTGATTCTCTGGATTTGCCTGTAAAAATCAGGAAAAGAAGAGTTGGGGATCGTATTGTTGATTTTGGAGCTCAAAATAACAGAAAGTTAAAAGATTTGTTCATAGATAGTAAGATCCCAAGAGTTTTAAGGGATTTTCATCCTATAATTTACGATAAAAAGGGAATAATTTTAGTTCCGGGAGTAAAGAGAGGTAATAGAGCGCCTGTAAACGAAAGAACAAAGAGAGTATTAAAGATTAAATATAAAGAGGTAATAAAAAAGAGGTAATAAAAAAGAGGTAATAAATGGGAGAAGAAAAAAATAAAAAAGAACAGCAAAGCAGAAATCAGTTTTTCAAAACGCTATTAATTTTGGCTTCGGTTTTTGGTGCTTTATATATTATGCTTCAATATACAAAGGTTGAAAAACCCCAAGACGTAAGTTTTACTAAATTCTGGCAATTGGTGGAAGAAGAAAAGATAAGTAAGGTAACCTTTTCGGGTATGGATATAACCGCAGAATTAAAGGGACAGAAAGGACTGGTCGAAACACGTCTTCCTTTTGAAGATTCAGAATTGCCAAAGGAATTGGTTAAAAGAGGTATAGACGTAAAAACGCAAATCAAGTTTGATTGGAAGATTGTGGGGCAGTTCTTATTGCCTATGTTGTTAATGGGTATTTTATTCTTCTTTGTAATGAGCAGGCTTCGCGGAAGCGCAAATGAAGCTTTGAGTTTTGGCCAGAGCAGGGCAAGGGAAATACGTTTTACTTCCGTAGATGTTACCTTTGACGCTGTGGCGGGTGTTGATGAAGCAAAACAGGAATTACAGGAAATCGTCGAATTTCTCAAGAATCCTTCGAAATTCAAGAAACTGGGTGCGGAAATTCCTAAAGGAGTTTTACTTGTTGGTGCACCTGGTACGGGCAAAACACTTTTGGCAAGGGCTGTTGCCGGCGAAGCAAAAGTTCCTTTTTATTCGATTAGCGGTTCCGATTTCGTAGAAATGTTTGTAGGAGTTGGTGCTTCCAGGGTCCGCGATCTGTTCAGAAAGGCAAAAATAAATACTCCCTGTATAGTTTTTATCGATGAAATAGATGCGGTAGGTAGGTACAGGGGTGCCGGAATCGGAGGTGGGCACGACGAAAGAGAACAAACTTTGAACGCTCTGCTTGTCGAAATGGACGGTTTTGACCCTAATCAAGGCATTATAATACTTTCTGCAACGAATCGCCCCGATATACTTGATCCGGCTTTACTCAGGCCAGGTCGTTTCGATAGAAGGGTCGTTGTCCCTATGCCAGATATGAAAGGAAGGGAAGCGATATTTAAAGTCCACACCGAAAAAATACCTTTAGCTGGTGACGTTGATCTGTCGGTTTTTGCAAAAACAACTCCAGGTTTTAGTGGGGCTGATATTCAGAGTTTATGCAATGAAGCGGCTTTGATTGCTGCTTCTGCCGGAAAAGATAAGGTAGAAAGTGAGGACCTTGACGAGGCAAAAGATAAAATTTTGATGGGAAGAGAGAGAAAATCGATGATTCTATCCGAGGAGGAAAAAAAGCTTATAGCATATCATGAAGCAGGCCATACCCTTGCTTCTCTCTTTACCGAAAAAAGTGACCCTATACATAAAGTAACCATAATTCCCCGTGGGGCCTCTCTTGGTCTAACCCAGCAGTTGCCTATTGATGATAAGAGAACTTATTCGAAAGAGTATCTCGAAGCAAGCTTGACCGTTTTGCTCGGAGGAAGAGCAGCAGAAGAGTTAAAGTTTAAAACCGTGTCAACCGGTGCTGGTAATGACCTTCAGAACGCAAGTGAAATTGCAAGAAAGATGATATGTGAGTGGGGTATGAGTGATAGTCTCGGCGCTGTTACGCTTGAAAGAGATACCGATGGAGTCTTTTTAGGAAAAAAACTTGCAAGAGAAAGAGACTATTCTGAAGATACTGCCCGTCAGGTCGACCTTGAGATAAGGAAATTTGTAGAAAAAGCTCATCGTAAGGCAAAAAATATTATGCGCAAACATAAGGACAAATTAGATGCAATTGCAGAAGCTCTTCTTGAAAGAGAAGTCCTTACGGGTGACGAAGTAAAAGAGATAGTTCATGGACCAGAAAAAAATAGAGAAAGCAATAAGAGAAATAATTAAGGCTATAGGAGAAGACCCTGATAGAGAGGGTTTAAAACATACCCCCGAGAGGGTCGCCAAGATGTATTCTGATGTCTTTAAAGGTATAAACGAAAAGCCTGAAAAAGCAATACGAGTTTACAGTACTCCTCATTACGATGAAATTATAATATTAAAGGATATATCTTTTTATTCTTTTTGCGAACATCATTTATTACCCTTTTTTGGCAAAGTTCACATAGCATATATTCCTAAGGATGATAAGATAACGGGTTATTCAAATTTGGTTAAGATTGTTCAAATTTATTCCGAGCGACTTCAATTACAGGAAAGAATGACTGCCGAAATCGCTGACTCTATAATGGATATATTAAAGCCTATGGGTGCTCTTGTGATTATCGAAGCACGACAGCTTTGCTTGGAAATTCAAGGTTTGAAAAAAATAGGGCAGAAAACTGTAACTTCTGCTATAAGAGGCGCTTTCAAGAAAGAATCGACCCGTCTTGAGGCGCTTAATCTTATTGGTTATGAGAGTTAAAAAGAAATCGATTGAGAATTTAGTCGATGCAGAAGCTGCTGTTGAGTCGGTGGGCGTTTATAATGGTGTTAGTAAAGATATGGCCGAAAAGACTATTTTTCGTGTATTGGAAATAGAAGATGTTTCCTCTCCTGCCGCAAATATTATAAAACAGGTTGCGATTTCGCGCGGAAGCGATGCGGTTGTCCATCAAGATGTCGTTGTAAATAATATCGAAAAATCCACACTGCTTCTTCCCGGAACAGTACGTGAACTCAAGTTGATTTCTAAAGAACTCAAAAAACAGCCCTTCGGATTGTCTGAAGTTGGTGATAAAATTTTGCAGGTATTGAATTTAGAGAAAGCTTCACATGGATTTTCAATAATGGGTGTTCTTAACGTTACGCCTGATTCCTTTTCTGACGGCGGAGATTATTTCGAAGAGAGTGATGCAAGAAAAAGATTTAAAGAAATGATGGATGAAGGTGCCGATATAATCGATGTGGGGGCGGAGTCTTCAAGACCGGGTTCGGTGTCTATAACAGTAGAGGAAGAATTGAAAAGACTCAAAAAAGTTTTTCCTTTATTCGAGAAAAGCTCCGTTCCGGTTTCAATAGATACTTATAAATCGGAGGTTGCTGAAGTATCTTTATCTAAAGGGGCTAAAATTGTAAACGATATATCTGCGCTTAGAATGGATAGTAAGATGATAGATGTTGTACGTAATTACGATTCGAAGGTTATTCTTATGCATATTAAAGGAACGCCTGAAAATATGCAGGAAAAACCTTATTATGATAATGTTATGAAGGAAATTGGAGAATTTTTTGAAGAAAGAGTGGAATTTTGTTTATCCAACGGCATTAGTGAAGATAAAATAATACTGGACCCGGGAATCGGATTTGGTAAAAGACAAATAGATAATTTAACAATTTTGTCGAATCTACAGGAGTTTACATCGTATGGATTCCCAATTCTTATCGGAACTTCACGAAAGTCATTTATCGGAAGGATAACGGGGGAAGAAGCTAAAGAAAGGCTCGATGGTTCTATAGCTACCGCAGTTTATTCATATTTGAAAGGTGCTTCAATCTTCAGAGTACATGATATTAGACAAACAAAAAATGCTTTTTCGGTTATTTCTGCTATTCTGGAGGGGAAATGATTGATTTTTCCTGGTTGGACGCACTTGATATTTTTATTGTTTCCTTGCTTATTTTTATGGTGATAAGATTTTTTACCAGAACAAAGTCCATACCTATGCTCTCAGGGCTTCTGTTGATTCTGATTCTAGCATTCTTAAGCCAGACTATCAATCTTCCGACGATGAAGATAATTATGAGGGGGCTGCGAGATTTCTGGATAATTGTTTTTATTATAATTTTTCAACCTGAGATAAGAAGAGCGCTTATTAATCTCGGAAAATCGAGTAAACTTGGATATTTTATTCAAGAGGATATCGAAAGGGTTTCCGAGGAAGTTAGTAAGGCGGTTATTCAGTTATCCGATAAGAGAATGGGTGCTTTAATAGCTATAGAAAGGAAAGTCTCTCTGGATTCTTATATTCGTACCGGCATTAAAATGGAAGCAGTTGTTTCTTCCGATCTTCTGGTTTCAATATTTTCGATATATTCGCCTCTTCACGACGGAGCGGTTATAATACAGGAATATCATATAGTAGCAGCCAAAAGTATATTACCTCTGACTGACCACCCGGACCTGAGTCCAACTTTAGGTACAAGACACAGGGCTGCTATCGGTCTTACGGAAGAAACAGATTCAATATGTCTGGTTGTGTCGGAAGAGACAGGTTCTATATCTATTGCCGTAGGCGGAGATTTTTACGGAGACCTGGATGTTAAAGAGCTAAAAGCGACTATACATGATATGTTGCAAAAATAGTTAAACTTAAAAGAAAGGAGAAATTTGGTTTTTTTATGAAGAAGCTCGTTAGGAAGGAAGTAATAGGATTCTCGTGCGTATTTGTTATTTTGATTTCGGTATATTTTTACACAATTGCTCCGACTGTTTCCCTCTGGGATTGCGGAGAATTTATAGGCTGCTCACACATTTTAGGAGTTGCTCATCCTCCCGGGACACCTTTATATGTATTAATAGGTAGAATATTTGATATTTTTCTTCCTTTTAAGGAAGTTGCAAAAAGAATAAACTTTTTTTCCGTTCTTTCATCCGCTTTAGCAGGAGGTTTTCTTTATCTTATAATTCTCAAAATATTTCAGAGATTTGAAAGCAATAAAGATAAAGAACTTCCTGTTAGCTGTCATCTTATCGCAATATTCTCGTCGATAGGTGCGGGTTTCTGCTTTAGTGTTTGGGATAGTGCTGTTGAAGCGGAAGTGTATGCCGCGTCACTTCTTATAACTGCAATAGGACTATGGTTAATTCTGCACTGGGATAGAAATGGAGATAAAGAAGGAAAAAACAATTTGCTTCTTCTTTTAGTATATTTATTAGCTCTATCTTTCGGTGTTCATCTCCTGCCGTTACTTCTAATTCCCGGAATATTGGTCTTTGTGCTTTTGATAAACTGGAAAGTATTGAAAAATCCTAAACTTATATCGTTTGCGTTGTTACTTATAGTGGTAGGTGTATCAACTTATTTATACCTGCTTATAAGGGCGCATGCAAATCCGGCTATAAACGAGTCGGCTCCTACAACATGGGTGAAGTTATGGGACGTAATAACGAGAAAACAATACGGAGGCGATAATATATTCGTCAGACATACTTCATGGGAAACCCATTATGGTCCGATTCGGGCATTGGCAGAACAATTTAAAGTATTTTTCAAATATTTCTCATGGCAATTTTTCCCCTATCCGAGAGAGTTTACCGGTGTTTTACTTCGCAATATATCGGTAATAGGAACCTGGATATATGTTTTAATTGGTTTATGGGGAATGTATGTTCATTTCAAAGGAGACAGAAAATCTTTTTATTTGGTATTTATTCTCTATATTCTTGTAACTGCAGGTTTAGTTGTTTATTTGAATCATGAATTTTCGCCATCTGACCCAAATCCTAAGCATCAGCCGAGAGAGCCGAGAGAAAGGGATTACTTCTGGAGTTCAGGTTTTTTCTTTTTTATGTTTTATGTAGCTGTTGCGTTGTACTGGGCTAATGAGAAGTTGAAAAAAAGAAGAAGTACTTTAGGTTATTGTGTAGTTGGTTTGAGTTTTGTTATCGGGTTTATTCCGCTGGTTTCCAATATAAGAAGCCATGCCAACAGGAGAGGGAACTGGATTGCTCACGAGTATGCTCATAATCTTCTTGTTTGTCCCCGGGATAATTCTATTCTTTTTACCAATGGAGATAATGATACTTTCCCGCTCTGGTTTCTTCAGGAGGTAAAAGGGTTTAGAAAGTTTGATTCCGAAAATAAGAAGGGTGTTCGCGTTGCATGTATTGCTCTTATGAATACAGAATGGTATATAAGACAGCTTAAAGCATCAGGAGTACCAATGGATTTTGATTCTCCTTTTAAGGGTTCCAGTGTTGAGAGAGCGTATATACAAAAGAAGAGAAATGGGGAGACCAATCTGGAGTTTGAGGACTGGGTTATAGAGAATTTGTACTTTTTGAAGACTACTGATGGTAAAACGATACTACGTAAAGATATCGCTATTCGTAATATTATTCTTTCCTCTCAGGGTGTAAAACCGACTTATGAGGCACTTACGCTGCCAGCGAATTCTTTTGTCGATAAATATATAAGAGATGATTTTAATCCCTCTATAAACATTTATTATTCTGCCAGTGTGTCTCCGGGTAATATAAATTGGCTGCACGACCATCTTTTATTGGAAGGCCTTCACTTTAGACTGGTAGGCGAAAAAGGTAAGGATATGATTGATATTCCGTGTTTTCTTGATTTATTCAAAAATAAGCTAATTTTTTCCTCAGTCGATAATATTGAAGTACATAAAAGTCCGGCTGCCCAGACTATAATGCAGAATTATGTTTCTATTTGCTATAAATTTGGATCGAGTTTGAAGAAAGAAGTTGTATCTCCCAATATGCTTATAAATTCGGAAAAATATAAAATAAATTTAAGCGAAGAGGATAAAAAAAAGCTAAAAGAATCTGCCCTCTTATTTGAGAGAGGACTAAACCTTGCCGAAGATCGAACCTTATTGACAGCTTTATTTAACGAGTTGAGAGGGATTTATATCGTTTTTGGAAAGCCTGATAGTTTGGAAATTCTTGTTGAAAAACTTAAAGATAAGAAAGATTTATCCATACTCCACTTTTTCAAAGCGCAGCTTTTATTGGATAAATTGACGATAGATAAAAATATTCCGAAGGAAGAAAGAGAAACAATCGGGCGGAAAATAGAAAGCGAGTTCAAAAAAATATTGAAACTCTCAGAGGAGGAATCAGTAAATGGTTATATAGGATTGTTGGATTTGTATGATGAGATGGGAGATAGTTATAAAAAGGACTCTTTAATCGAGGAATTATTAAAACAACCTAAGATTTTCAGTTATGTATTTATGTATAATTATGATTTTATGAAAGATACAGCAATGTCAATTTATCTGTTAAAAAAATGGTCGGAGGTAAATCCAAATGATATACAAGCGAGAACTTTGCTTAACTCTCTTATCAATAATTATTATAATTAGCAGTTGCAAAAAAGACTCTCTTCCTCACTCAATAGGCGCTCGAGATGAAGTCATTCTTATTGCTTCTTCTGTTTTTCAGGTTGATTCTCTTGTTAATATTTTGGAGAAAGTTGAATATAACCCAACGGCAGAAAAAGTTTATAATGTGAGTAGGGTTAGTTTGTCTGAGTTTGACCGTTACAAATTTTGGAGGAATTTGGTTATAGTTGGTAACCTCGGAGAAAGTTATATTGAAAACTTACTTGGAGAAGAAGCAAAAGAGGAACTTAAAAAAGGACCGCAACTTTTTTTAGAAAAAGATCTTTGGGTTCGGCTTCAAACGGTAATTGTGATAGCTGGTATTAATTCCGAAGAAACTCAGCAATTGCTTGGTCGTTCGGCGGAAACTATTTATCAGATTTTTAGAGAAGAAGAAAAAAACAGATTCTCAAAGGTTGTTTATATGAAAGGCTATCAGGAGAAAGAAACGAAACAGATGGAAACTTTTTTAGGTGCATCGTTTGAGATTCCGTTCGGCTACAGATTGGGTAAAAATGAAGATGCATTTATGACCTATGTAAGAAAAAATCCGGATAGATTGGTTACACTTTTGTTCCGAAAAGAACCTATAAAGGATCCTATTAAATTCCGCGATAGTCTTTTTTTAGAACATTTTAACGGTGATGTGGTTTTTACGGATAGTATTCCCATAACTTCTGAAGACAAAAAAACTAAGTTTATAAAATTAAATTCTTTAGATACTGTAGAATTTAATAATGTAAGAGCAATTCAATTGAGAGGGGTCTGGAAAAACGATAAAATTCAGGGTGGTCCTATGGGAGGTCCTTTTGTCAGTTATATCTTCGAAAAAGGTGGACTATGGTATTTTCTTGATGGACATGTTTTTGCTCCCGGTAAGAAGAAATGGCCTTTTCTTGAAGAAGTAGATATAATACTTCATACATTTAAAAAGGAAATTTAGATGGATGACTTCGGGAAGAAGATATTAACTAAAGTTCACGAAACAATTATAGGACAGGATGAGATAATAGAATTATTGTTGTTATCTGTTCTTTCGGAAGGACATTGCTTGATTATCGGTGTACCCGGACTTGCTAAGACACTGTTGGCAAGTACCTTATCCAGAGCTCTTGGGTTGGCTTTTTCGCGAATACAATTTACCCCGGATTTAATGCCAACTGATATAACTGGAACCGAAATTATACAGGAAGATAAAAAAGGCGGAAGATTTTTTAGTTTTATAAAAGGACCTATTTTCGCGAATTTTGTTCTTGCTGACGAGATAAATAGAACGCCTCCGCGAACCCAGTCTGCATTGCTTGAAGCAATGCAGGAAAAAAAGGTTACTTATGGAAGAGAAGTTTATCCTATTGATGCTCCTTTCTTTGTTATTGCTACTCAAAATCCAATTGAGCAGGAAGGAACTTACCCTCTTCCGGAAGCTCAGCTTGACCGTTTTATGTTGTCATTAAAAATAAATTATCCTGAAGAGAAAGATGAAAAAGAGATAATTGCGAATCCTCCAAGAAGTTTTTCTTCAGAAGTTAAACAGGTAACAAACGCAAAGGAATTGCTTAGATTTCAGAATGAAGTTAAGTCGATTCCTGCAAGCAAGAAAGTGATAGATTTCGTTTCGAAGCTTCTCAGAAATTCCAGGCCAGAGACTAGTAAAATCGAATTTGTCAGAAAGTATGTTGAGTGGGGTGTGAGTCCGAGAGGAGGACAATATTTGTTAGCGGGTGCTAAGGCAAAAGCTTTTATTCATGGAAGACCAACACCCTCACTCGATGATATAAGAAGTATAGCTCATTCGGTTTTTGACCATAGATTAATTGTTAATTTTCTTGCAGAAGGCGATGGTATATCATCCGAAAAAATAACGGAAGAAATTTTGAATGAGACGGATTAATTTTCAGGCGGAATTAAGAAATGTTTTTAAAGAAATAGGGCAAATTGCCGGAGGAATGGGATATTCCGTTTATCTTGTGGGAGGACCTATTCGAGATATATTGCTTGGAAGGTCTTTTCAGGATATCGATATTGTTTGTATCGGCAATGCTGTCAAACTGGCAAAAGCTTTTAGTAAAAAAGTTGGGGGGAATTTGATTTACCGTCGTCTTTTTCCAAACGCTACGGTTGAATGGGACGATTCTTCAAAGATTGATTTTGTGTCTGCCCGTAGCGAGGAGTATCCAAAAGACAGGGTTTCTCTTCCGAAAGTACGAAGAACTAAAGACCTTATGGTTGACCTCAGGAGAAGAGATTTTACTGTTAATGCTATAGCAGCGGATTTGAATCCGGGTAAATTTGGAAACCTGATAGACCCTTTTAATGGCCTCCTGGATTGTCAGAAGAGACTCCTACGAGTTTTACATCCCGATAGTTTTAAGGAGGACCCCACAAGGGTTTTCAGAGCTATTAGATTTTCAATGGAGCTTTCTTTTGAGTTTGAAGAAAATACAAGGAAATTTTTCCAAAAAGACTTGAAGTTCCTTAAATATTTGACACCGAACAGGCTCTGGAAGGAAATAAAATTGTCTTTGAAAGACGGTTCCGATATTTTAAACTATCTGAAAAAATATGGTGTTTTGAGAATATTAGGTTTTTCTTATCCGGGGCAGGGTTTTTTAGAGAGGGTTGATGTAGGATCAATCCAGTTTGGAGTAAATCCTGTTGATACTTTGATAATGGCACTAACCGAGAAGAAATCTATTCGAAGGTACGCTTTTGAAAGGAATTTTATTCAACAGTTAAATTATGTAAGGGAAATAGACGCTAAAGCTCTCAGAGATATAAAAATAGTACATAGACTTTTTCAACTCAAAGATTATTCTTTGTTGTATTTATTCGCTAAATATCCGAAGAATTCTATAATAATTGAAAATTTCTTTGACAACAGGGAAAAACTCAGGCCAGAATTGAACGGAGATGATATTAAAAAGTTAGGAGTGAAAGAAAGTCCCGAGATTGGGAATTTGATTAAACGGATAATTGAGGCAAAATGGATTGGAAAAATTTCCGATCGAAAAGGAGAGATTGAGTTGGTGGAAAAATATTTAGGGGGCAGAGATGTCAATTGATGCTTTGAGGGAATGGGTGGGTAAACTCGGGAGGTATATTTGAAATCGACAAGAAACGAAATTTATTAGTTGAACTGCAGAAAAAAAGTAGAGAAAAAGACTTCTGGAATGATTCACAAGAAGCTACGAAAACCATGAAACAAATTCAGGAAATAGAATCTTTACTCAATGAGTGGCAGAATTATAGGGAAAATATTGAGTATCTTTTTGAATTGGAAAATTTAGGAGAGGCTGTTGAATTAATAGAAAAAGAAGAAAATAAAATAAAAGATAAATTGGAAGATTTCGAATTAAGGATTGTGCTTTCGGAGGAAAATGACAGGAAAGATGCGGTGTTAACTATACATCCAGGCGCTGGTGGTACGGAATCATGTGATTGGGCCGAGATGCTTTTTCGGATGTACACCAGGTGGATAGAAGATCGAGGTTACAAATATAAGATTATAGATTATCAAAAAGGTGAAGGAGCTGGTTTAAAGGATGTGACGATGGAGGTAATGGGCGATTATGCGTATGGATATTTAAAGGCCGAAAGGGGCATTCATCGTTTAGTTCGCATTTCTCCTTTTGATTCAGGAGCAAGAAGACATACTTCATTCGCTTCTGTTTTTGTTTATCCTCTCGTAGAAGATGATATTGATGTCGAGATAAAAAGTGAAGATTTAGAGTTGGAAACTTTCAGGTCTTCCGGTCCGGGCGGACAGCATGTAAATAAAACTAGTACAGCTGTTAGATTAATACATAAACCAACGAATATTGTTGTTACATGTCAAAGTGAACGTTCTCAAATGCAGAACAGAGTTATTGCGGAAAGGATTTTGAAGTCGAAACTATATCAAATGAAAAAAGAAGAATTGGAAAAAGAAAAAAAGAAGATAGAAAAGGATAAAAAAGATATAGAATGGGGACACCAGATAAGGTCTTACGTACTTCATCCCTATCAGAAGGTAAAAGACCATAGAACCGGATTTGAAACAGGAAATGCAAAGAAAGTGCTTGACGGTTATCTTGATGAATTTATAAGAGATTATTTGCGCTCGGAGATAAGCAAGAATGACAAATAGAGTTTTAGTAACCGGTGGAGCCGGATTCATAGGCTCGCATCTTGTAGATAAGTTGATTTCAATGGGATTTGAAGTTTTGATTATAGACAACCTTTTAAGCGGTTCAAAGAAGAATCTAAACAATAAAGCGGAATTCTTGAAGAAAGATATTTGTGACGAAGATATCGATATCGTTATCAAAAAATATTCTCCTTATTTTATTTTTCATCTTGCGGCTCAGGTTGATGTGAGAAAATCTTTAACAGACCCTATATGGGATGAAGGGATAAACATAAGGGGTACATTAAATTTGCTGGAGGCTGCGAATAAAATACATATAAAAAAATTTATTTTTTCTTCTACAGGTGGTGCTATTTACGGTGAAACGAAATATGCGGATGAAAAATTATTGCCTGTGCCTTTATCTCCTTATGGCATAACGAAATTAGCATCCGAGCATTATTTGCGGGTTTATTCAAAATGGAAGAGTGTTCCTTTTACCTGCCTTCGGTACGGCAACGTATACGGACCCAGACAGGACCCTTATGGCGAGGCAGGAGTCGTCGCAATATTTTGCAATCAGTTGATCGAGGGTAAAAAATCCGTGTTGTATGGTTTTGGTTCGATGGTAAGGGATTATGTTTATGTTTCGGATGTTGTTGATGCTAATATTCTTTCCATGAATAGGGGAAAAGGAGAAATCTACAATATTGGAACAGGCAAGCCCACAACTGTTTCGGAGCTTTTTTCGAAACTAAAGGATATTTCCGGAAAAAATGTGGAGCCTGAGTTGGCAGAAGCACGCGAGGGTGAAATTTCGGAAATTTATCTTAATTTCGAGAAAGCAACGAAAGAACTGAAATGGAAACCTAAAATAACTTTAGAGAAAGGCCTCAAAGAAACATTTAGATGGTTTGCCTCTCTTGCAAAATGAATATTTTATTCAATCTCAATGATAACATATTGTAAATCAAGTACTTATCCCCATAATAAAAAAAATAAAACTTTTCATAAAAGACCTTGACAAAAGAAGAAAACATATTATATATACACCAGATCGTTGATAATTGAATAGTTGTCAGGGTTCTCGAAATAAACTCTTTATTCATGAAGGGTTTGATCCTGGCTCAGGACTAACGCTGGTGGTGTGTCTAAGCCA
>CAZGBM010000021.1:0-27608 GCA_964523975.1 uncultured bacterium
GACGGGAATCCTCCGTATTAGTTAAATTGTTAAATCGCGAAATAGTCAAATTGTAAAAAACAACAGAAAATCCTGTAAATCTTGTCAATCCTGTCTAAATTTGTTAGTGCGTGGGTGTGTTGGTGGGTTTTAAAAACAACAAAAAATCCTGAAAATCTGTGTTAATCTGCGTCCAAATTTCAGGGAGCAGGATTTAGAGTATAGAATTTAGTAAAGACAGAAAATAAAAAACTACAAGTACTACATGTTCTATATGTTAAAATTTCTTCGGGTCGTGTGACGCTTAGTGGAAATCCGATAGCGATCAGCGCAATATACCTTCGCTCATTGGTCATTCTTCTTAACAAACCAACGCATAGTAACCGAGTCGAAGGCGAGGATAGTAAGAAAACAAAGAAACGGCAGAGTTCTAAACCCGCCGTTCCCTCAATATGTTTTATTTAACTGAAACCTCTATTTTGTAAGTTCCGGGTTCGCGAGATTCCGCCACCGTATTAACGGAAAATCTATAAGATTCGGTGGCATTTCTCTCCGATTTACTAACTATTGTCTCTTCTTCTCCTTTTAGTCCACTGTTGCATTCCGAGTCGCTTTCCCATTCCCAGAGGCTAATGTCAAAGTTGCCAGCCGGTATCACTTTTACCGTCGCTGTCTGTCCGGGCTCCAGGCTGATTTTATAATTATCACTTTGGTCGCCATAACCCAGATGACAATCCGAATATGTTCCCGGCTCTAACTTTATAACATTTTCATCTTCGGTTCCGGCATCACCACCAGAATTGCCATCATTTTGAGAGGTCTTCGTAACTTCTAAAGTATAGTTCCCTGTCCCGCTTACAGCACCAATCAGTATATCGACGCGTGTGATATCTTTCCTGTCAATATCTGACCCAACACAGAGATTTTCCTCTTCTCCTTTCACGCCATCATTTGCCGTGAATTCCGCGCACATAACTGCAATATCGACTCCTTTGCCTGGTATTACTTTTATACATACCACATCACCTGAGTTGTAGTTAACGGTATATGCATCGCCGTCATCATCCTCGTCTAATGCACCACTATATTCAGTTCCTGCTTCGATTCGGTATGGGCTTGCCAGATCTCCTGAAACGTCACTACCGCTACCCGCATCATTTTGTTTTTCCCCCGGTTGCATGGATGGTTCGCCAGTCTCCGAAACACTTTCTTCTTTAGCTTGTTCTTGTTGAGAGCTTTTACCGCGACCACATCCGCTTATCAATACAACACCAACTATTAACACCCAGAAGAGCACCATCGTCACGAGATTTTTAGTGTTTACTTTAATCATAGTATCATACCTCCTTTTTTTATATGTTTATTCGTTATTAAATAGTTTACTGGTTTTTTTGAATTTTTCAAGGGTAAAAAACAGAAAAAGTAGAGGGGTCAAGCCCTCTTTGAAAAGTATCAAGGGTGGGGATGAGAATCCGGGATACCGAATATGTGGTTTTTAGAACTCGTTAAGTCTGTTGGGTTTTTTGAGTTAATAGACCAACGGTCCAACAGACCAACGATTATATTATCTTCGTGCCCTGATGTCTTCTGTGGCTGTGGCTATTTCAGCAGTACAATTTTACCTGTTTTGGTAAACTCACCACCGTTTGCTTCTATTTTAATGAAGTACGCGCCTGCAGGTTTGCCTGTCATATCTATTTCTTTTGAATAAAAGCCTGCGGCTTTCTCTTCGGAAATTTCTTCTATTTTTGCACCCTTTATATCATATATCCCTAATTTAATAGAAGCCCTCTCAGGTGCAGCATATATAACTTCAACCTTATTACTTACCGCAATCATTCTTACACTCATGGAATAATCCTTTGGCAACTCAGGATTTGGAACTCCCGAAACAGGCAAAATCTTAAATATGGCATCACTTGTATCCGATAGACTTCCGTTCGTGTCAGATATTGCCACCAGACAACTGTCCGAAGGTGTATCCGGAACAGTCACCGAATAAATATTGTCATCCGGTGTACTTGCAATTATTTCCGTCCAGTTCGAACCGTTGTCTATCGAATATTCTATCTTTACGGCTCCGCTGGTACCCGTTGATGTCCAGGTAATATTACAAATGCTGTCAACATACAATTCCTCCCCTCCGTTCGGGTAAGCGACTGTTATATAAGGAACCGGTGAAATGGTAAATAGTGCGTCACTTTCATCAGATGGATTTCCACCCGTATCACTCACCCTCACAAGACAACTATCCGAAGGTGTATCGGGTATCGTCCAGGAATGAGACCCGTCATCCGTGGTGCTGGCGATTACGTCCGACCAACTGGAACCATTGTTTGTCGAATACTCGATTTGAACATTTCCGCTGGTACCGTCTGATGTCCAGGTAATGTTGTGATTGCTTCCCACCTGCCAGTCTTCGCCTCCGTTGGGGGAAGTAACCGTTATATATGGAAGTGCATAATTAAGAGAGAATTCAGAAGTATTCATATTAAGGTCAGTGGTTGTGGCAGTCACAGAATCGCCCGGATTAAGTCCGGTAACTATAGTACTCCAGTTGCCCGCTCCATCCGGAGTTGTTGCCCCAAGATAAGTTTCTCCTTCTCCGTATCCTGTAGGATCAGGATTTGCCTTAAAGATTTCTATTGTTGCCACTGCTGGATTAGTATTGATATCTAAACTGCCGTAGATTGTTGTACTACCGGACGAATAAACCGCACTGTCGATGACCGGAAAGTTAACTTCCTCGTTGGGTCCTGTATCGAGGTCTCCTGCGTCGTTCGGTGTCACACCGTCATTCTGTAAATCTATACCAAGAGAGTCGTTGTTAAAAATAGCATTCATCGTTATATGATTGCCATCCGCGTTAGCGGCGTCTACTCCGTCTTCCCAGACAGAAACCCCATCCCATCCATTGTAAGCAATTATATTTCCCGGACCAACTATATTATAAATAGCGCACCCCCACTGACCGGGACCGTATTCTCCGATAGCCACTCCGTGACAAAGGTTTGGTAAGGGAGTTACCGCATCGATTGCAAGCCCAATAATATTGTTGGTAACCATATTGTTATGGGTCAGTATAGGGGGGCCATATCCTTCATTGTTGTAACCCTGCATGCCAACACCATCATAATCGTTCCCTGATACCAGATTACTATCCACAAGGTTATCATGTGTGCCTTCACATAAGCATACCCCCTCATGGGCATTGCCGAGGTCTATAGAACCAGTAATATTAGTACCTATATAATTACGTTGAACAAAGTTTCCAAATACATCGCCGGGGAGCTGTGCACCCATAATTTGAACACCGTCTCCAAAAAGAGCGTTTCCGGAAATTAAATTCTCTACGACGTAGTTATTGGTAGCTATAGCAGGACCTACCTCACCTGGCGCATTGTAAATACGTACACCAGCCCAAAGTCCAGCGGGGTTATAACAATTACTTTTCAAAGCGGTACCGTTATAGTTCAGACCTATAATATTCCAATAAATCTCATTATTGCAAGTAGGTACAACAGGGCCAGCTTCAATGGAAATTCCATCATAAGCAAAGTTATTGATTATTAATCCCTGAATTCTGTTATTGTCACAATCAACAAATATTCCTGAAGCTAACCCGGCACCTCCTCCGGAGATTTCTATCATAAGATTTAGCGTGGCCGGAGGATTTGCTCCAATTGTCGCACCGCCTTGAGATAATCCATTTATAAAAACACCGGCAGGGTCCGTCAGTTTTGGAAGTGGAGATAGAGGAGTAATAGTCTGGACTCCTGCTCCGGTAATATTAAAAACTATAGTGTCCCGTACATTTAAGTTAGCATTTGCCGCAGTGATAGCGGCCCTCAGGCTGCCGACGCCAGCGTCCTTTAAGCTGTCAACGATAAAAGTGGCTCCTTTTGAGTGAATAGGTGATAACAGAAGAGCAAAACAAATGATGAAGAACAAAACGAAACTTGACAATATATTCTTTTTCATTAGACACCTCCTTTTATTATTAACATTATAAGGGAAATGAAACAAAAAGTCAAGAATTTAAATTTTTGTTTTATTATGCGGAAAGCAGAAGACCTATAATCTCTTCCTGGTTGAGGTTTAAGAGGTTTCGTTTCGACTTCACCCGCGCGACTCGAGACCCGGTTCCTCAGCTATCATCCGCTTTTTATATCTTTCATCGACGTTCCGTTGTCAAACTTTCCCGGTAAGTCCATTATTTGCTGTCGATGTATATCTATCGCGGTAAGAATAATATTTTTCTTCTCTTCAGAGGAAATAAATTCACTGGAAAGCATTTTACAAAGGTCGTTAACTTCAGAAAATTCGATCTCATGCGCAATTTCATATGCATCATGAAGATTATAGATTTCTTTTCCCGAGTGCTTATCGAATAGACTTTTGATAGAATGCGTTTTCAAAACCCACTCAACCTCAGGCAAAGAAAGTATCTGTTCTTCCGTCAGGGATTCTTTGATTTCTTTCAGCCAGTCCGCATGTGTAGTTTGATTGAAATTCATTCTTTTCCAGAAATCTTCTACTTCAGGTACATGAGAAAACATTTCAGCGAACCGCAGGTATATCTGACCTACTTTTTCCTTGGTTTCGATTGCTCTTTCAAGAATTTTTCCGATAACTAATTCGGAGTTTGAATCTGGCATTGCCAGACCTCCTTATTAATTTTCTTATTATAATTATATTCAATCATAGCATAAATGTCAAGGGTAAAAATTATCGAAAAACCCTATATCGGTTTTAGGGGTTAGGGGTTGGGGAGGTAGTAAAAACAGAAGATAAAATCTACAAGTACTACATGTTCTACATGTTAAAATTTCTTTCGGGTTGTGTTGGGTTTGGTCGTAAGCGTAATATATCTGCGTGCTATTATCTTTGCTTTTTAGCGGTTTTACCACGCCACATCAGATAAAAAACAAATAAACCAAGCACTGCTCCGCTCATATCTATAAGGACATCGAAACCGTCATCCCATCCTAAAGGACCCTGTCCTGTCAACAATTGAATCGATTCCTGCATTACAGCTATACCCAGAACACATAGAATGACAATAAACGGAGAAATTAGCTTATTTTTATTCGAAAATACGGACGATGCGAGCCATGCGAGAACACCGTAAAAGATGAACCTCGCTATTATATGAGATATATCTGTATGAAAAAGCCAGTCAAATGATGTTCTGTAAGCAGGCGAGAACCGGCGCATCAAGTAGAACGGAAAAAGCACCCCGATGCTCAATAAAATTAGTAGTATTAGCTTTATTCTTTGTGTCATAGTTTAATCTATACAATAAATCCCTTGAGTCAAGATTTATTCGGACCATGAGTCGCGAGCCAATATTAGCGTTTGGGATTTGGGATTTAGGGGTTAGTAAAACAAGCTACAATCTCTACATGTTCTACATGTTAAAAATTTTGGTGCTGTGGGTTGGGTTTTAAACAACAACATTAAAATGGGACGTGGTGGAGTGTGGTTCTGTGTACTCTGTGGTAAATGTTTTTTCGTGTATTTTGTGTTTTTCGTGGTTTAAAAACGATGAAAATCTTGTGATAATCCTGTGAAATCTGTGGTTGCTATCGTTTTCACCTCATCAATTTCAACATCAAAGCTTTCTGAGCGTGAAGCCGGTTTTCAGCCTCGTCGAAAACGACGGAATGCGGTCCGTCTATTATTTCCGATGTCACTTCTTCCCCTCTTATGGCAGGAAGGCAGTGCATAAATATATAATCTTTATCCGCACAGGCGGCAATTTCTTTATTTATCTGAAAAGAAGCAAAATCTTTTTTTCTCTGCTCTGCCTCGTGTTTGAACCCCATCGAAGCCCATACATCCGTATATATAACGTCGACCCCGTCCGCAGCTTCTTTCGGGTCGTTCGTAATTGTAATCAAACCATCGGAAGCAGAAGCCAACTTTTTGGCTTCCTTTGCAATATTCTCGTTCGGGCCGTAACCTTTCGGATGAGCAACCCTGAAATCGACTCCCATAAGACCCGAAGCCAGCAGCATAGAATTGCACACGTTGTTCCCGTCGCCTATGAAAGCCAGCTTTACGTTTTCGAGCTTTCCCTTCATTTCATATATGGTCTGGAAATCGGCAAGTATCTGACACGGATGTTCCAGATCGGAAAGGCCGTTTATAACAGGTACGGTAGAATTTTCGGCAAGACCCGTAACGGTAGAATGCGCAAAGGTTCTTGCCATAATTCCGGAAACCCATCTCGAGAGATTTTTTGCGGCATCTTCGACGGTTTCTCTTTTACCGATACTTATATCATCAGGAGCCAGATAAATTGCCATACCGCCGAGTTCGTAAATCCCCGTCTCGAAAGTAACCCTGGTCCGGAGAGACTGTTTCTCAAAAACCATTGCAAGGACTTTACCCTTCAAGGGCTGCTTTTCCATCGCTTTTTCCTTTTCTTTTTTCAATATACCTGCATCTCTGATGATTTCCAAAAATTGCACCCTATCAATGTCACTAATTGAAACAAAATCTCTTTTCATCCCTCCTCCTTAATTATCTTACCGTATTCCATCTGATATTTCAATAAATCTCCCCTGGAAAGATAATCGATTATCAATACGCCGTTAAGATGGTCTATCTCGTGCTGCACCATCCTCGCTGTCAGGCCCTCTACCTTATACTCTATTTCTTTCCCATCTGCGTCGAATCCTCTGACAAGAAGAACTTCAGCCCGGGGTATTTCTACGGTCACCTCAGGAACGGAAAGGCACCCCTCCCCCATTGCATCTTCTCCTTCCGCATTGACAATTATCGGATTTACAAGAATTATCTGACCTTTTTCTTCATCCGTTCTGCCCACAAGCACCTGGCTTGCTACTCCTATTTGATTTGCAGCAAGACCAAGACCCTCTTCATCCGCCATTGCTTTAAGCATTTTCTCCACCAGCTGGTGAATTTTGGAGAAATCTTTAACTTCTTTGGCTCTTTCCTGCAGAATAGAGTCCGGATAAATTCTTAATTTAGGCATCTTCTTTCTTCAAATGTAATTCTTTCAAGTCTTTTTCCGACACTTCACCGGGAGAGCCTTCCATAAGTCCGAGACCGCTGAGAGTTTTGGGAAACGCAATTACATCGGTTATCGAACTTTCTCCGGCAAGAAGCATACAAATCCTGTCGAAACCTACCCCCATCCCACCATGCGGGGGAGCCCCGAGTGAAAGTGCTTTTAGTAAAAATCCGAATTTACTCCTCGCTTCTTTTTCACTCATACCTATAATTTTCAACAATTTCAACTGAACTTCCGGATCATAACATCTTATACTGCCTGAGACCAATTCCACACCGTTAAGAACCAGGTCATACTGTTTGCCAATTACCTCGCCGGGATTTTTTTCCAGGTCTTTTGTTTCCGCAACAGGTTCGGTAAATATATGGTGTGAAGGGCCCCAGCTCGAAATTTCCTCATCCCATTCGAACAACGGGAAATCGGTCACCCATAAAAATTTCCATCCTTTCTCGATAAGAGCTAATTTTTCTCCGAGAGCAGTTCGCAACACTCCGAGAGGGATAAGAACTTCTTTATCCTTTCCTCCGGCAACAAGAAAAAGAGTTTCTCCTTTCTCCAATCCAAAACCATCAAGATTCTTGAAATATTTTACAAATGAACCCTTATAATTACCCGACTCATTGCTTAAATACAAAAGACCCATAGCTCCGGCTTCTTTAACAATCCCTTCGAATTCGCTTATTTCACCGCGGCTAAAAAGACCTTTCACTTTGATTCCTTTTATTTTTTCCGCCTTATTTAAAATACCGAAATCACCGCTTTTACCCGGTTTGCTGTAACCGTCTATCGTAAGAGGGTTCCTCAAATCCGGCTTGTCTGTACCGTATTTTTCCATAGCTTCCCGATAAGCCAATCTGGGAAAAGGAGTAGAGAGATGTTCATCCGATACTTCTTTTAAGAAAGCACACATCAAATCTTCGCCGACCGCAAATATATCCTCCATTTCCGCAAAGGACATCTCGAGGTCGACCTGAGTGAACTCAAGCTGGCGGTCTCCTCTCATATCTTCGTCTCTGAAAGACTTCGAAATCTGATAGTATCTATCGAAACCCGCCACCATAAGAATCTGCTTATATAACTGCGGAGATTGCGCGAGAGAGTAAAATTTACCACTCTGAAGACGCGAAGGGACGAGAAAATCACGCGCACCTTCGGGTGTCGGAGTCGCGAGAATGGGGGTCTCGACTTCGAGAAAACCTTTTTCGTTCAAGACTTTTCTTGCCGCCTGCATCAACTTATGACGGAGCACAAATCCTTTCAACGCTTTTTCCCTTCTAAGCTCAAGGTATCTGTATTTCAACCTCAATTCTTTTTCCGCCTGAAGGTCTTCCTGTACCACGAAGGGAGGAACTTCCGACTTATTCAAAATTACCAGTTCCAGTGCATAGACTTCGATTTCTCCCGTAACCATATCCTTGTTTTTCATTTCTCCCGGTCTTTTCCTTACTTTGCCGCGTACAGAGATTACCCATTCCAGACCCAGTTCTTTGACTTTTTTAAGATTTACATCATCGCCGGAAAACACTACCTGCGTAACACCGTACCGGTCCCAGAGGTCAACGAATATTATTTCACCGTGGTCGCGAATCTTTCTTATCCATCCGGCTATGGAAATAATTTTGCCGTCGTCTTTCTCTCTTAACTCTCCGCAATTTACGTCTCTCAGCATTTCAATTCCTTTATTATTTTATGAATCTCCAGAGGGACTTCCTCTTGTTTCCCGCTATCCATATTTTTCAACTGTACGACTCCTTTTTTTCTTTCGTTTTCCCCTATGATTATCACCCATTTTGCATTTTGCCGGTCAGCTTCTCTGAACTGGGATTTAACACTTCTATTCATAGGGTCTTTATCGCAGGAAATTCCTTTTTCCCGTAATCCGTTCAAGATTTTCCATCCCAGAAGACTCGAATCGGGGTCAAAGGTAACTACGTAAACATCAACACTCAATTTTTCTTCTCTTTCCGGCAGGAGCAACATCAATCTATCCATCCCGACCGCGTAACCTGAAGCGGGCGTATCATTTCCTCCCATAAACTCGATAAGCCCGTCATACCTTCCCCCCCCACCCACTTCATTCTGCGAACCCAGACCCGAGTGAGTGAACTCGAAGACCGTTTTAGTATAGTAATCGAGCCCTCTGACAATACGTTTATCTATATTAAATTCGATTCCGGAATAATCGAGCCACCGGCTGAATCCGTCGAAGTGATTCCGGCAATCCTCACAAAGAAAATCCATGGGAACCGGAGTGTCTCTCAATTTTTCCTTATCCTTTTTGCAGTCCAGTATCCTCATAGGATTTTCCGAGTATCTCCGGTTGCAATCCTCGCATAGAGACGTCAGCTTCTGTTTTAGAAAACTTTTCAATTCCCGGACAAAATCCTTTCTGCATCTCGGGCATCCTATCGAGTTGATATTCAATTCGACACCCTTTATACCTAACTCTCCAAAAATATCCAGAGCCGATTTGACGAGTTCCACGTCAGTCTCGGAGGAAGAAGACCCTATAGTCTCTGCTCCGAATTGTCTGAACTCGCGGTATCTGCCTTTTTGAGGTCTTTCCTGGCGGAACATCCGCTCAATATAGTAAAATTTCTGTATCGCGCCCCTGCTCCAAAGCCCATACTGAAGGAACATCCTTACCACAGAAGGCGTTCCTTCAGGTTTCAAAGTCAGACTCCTTCCCCCCATATCCTCGAAAGTAAACATTTCTTTCCTTACTATATCCGTGGACTCTCCGGTTGATTTTCTGAAAAGCTCCGTAGATTCGAAAGTAGGAAACCTCAACTCCTGAAAATTATAACTTTCCATCTTTTCCCTGATGATGTCTTCCACTTTTTTCCACTTAATTGCTTCTTCAGGTAAGATATCTCTTGTTCCTTTTACATTTTTAAATTTAGATTCAAAACCCATATCAACTTCTTTAAGTCAGAACCCAGAAGGCAAGCCCTGCTCCAGAAAGGTTAAACAGAACGTCATAAACATTCACAATCCTGCCGGGAATATAATATTGAGACAACTCGTTTATTATCGCGAATATCGAAACTCCGATTAAGAACTTCCGGTTTTTCTTTCCGAATCCGAAAAACAAAAAAAGAATCAAAACGGAATAAAAAAACAGGTGGAAAAGTTTATCTACTCCGAAAACACGAACTTCGGGAATAAACTTAGAGGGTAAAGAAGTAGACAGAATCAAGATGACCAGCCAGATAAAAAAGGGGATACGTTTCATAATAGTATCATCAGCCGACTATTTGTTTTTTACAAAAAAACCAAACCACAGAGCTCACCTCTCTCAGCCCCAAATTTTTCAACTACAAGATTTTTAACAACAAATTGCACAAATTTCACAAATGTATTAATAATATTCATTTCTATTTATAAAAACAGAATATGTTTTGCTTTTATTCGTGTCATTCGTGTGATTCGTTGTTTCTCTTTTTTCAAATTTTGATTTGTCATTTTTCATTCTTATATTTAATTTTTGCATTTTATAGAATGTACCTGCTTAAATTTTCATCGCTGACGATTTTTTCCAGCTCATCTTTCACGTAATCTTCTTTAATAATAATTTTTTTCTCCAAAATGTCGGGCATTTCGAAGAGGTAATATTCCAGTAAAGCGTTCATAACTGTCTGGAGTCTCCTCGCGCCGATATTCTCACTGGTCTCATTGACTCTTTTCGAATAGTCCGCTATCAAAGTCAACGCTCCTTCTGTAAACTGGAGCTCATAACCTTCGGCTTTGAATAAAGCCTTATACTGCTTGACGAGGGAATTATCCGGTTCGACAAGGATTTTCCTGAAATCTTCCTTGCTGAGGTCTTTAAATTCTACCCTGATCGGAAACCTCCCCTGCAGTTCGGGAATTAGATCGGAAGGAGAAGAGGAAGAAAAAGCTCCTGCCGATATGAAAAGTATATGGTCGGTGTTAACCGGTCCGTATTTTGTGTTGACCGTCGTTCCTTCGACAAGAGGAAGAAGGTCCCTCTGAACTCCATGGCGCGAAACATCCGGACCCGCCTTGGAATCCGAACCTATAATCTTATCTATCTCGTCAAGGAATACCACTCCTGAGTTTTCGGTTATTTTTTTGCTTTCTTCGATCACTTCATCCCTGTCTATCAACTTATCGGATTCATCTTTTATAAAGATTTCCCTTGCTTCGGCAATGGTAACGAATTTCTTTTTGGTGGATTTCGGCATTAAATTGGAAAAAGCATCCTGAACTCCCATGCTGAGCTGTTCGGGACCAACGGCACCGAGTATTTCGATAAAAGGCAAATCCTGTTTTTTGAGGTCCAGTTCGACTTTTCTGCCTTCGAATTCTCCTCCCCGCAATTTTTTCCTGATTTTTTCACGGGTCTCAGCCATAGTCTCTTCAATTGATGCAGCAGGAATCAGTAAATCCAGTATTTTCCCTTCCGCGAGCTTCAGGGCTTTTTCCCGAACTTCTTCTCTTTTTCTCGACTGGACCATCTTGACGGCAACATCCATCAGACTCCTCACCATCGATTCCACATCTCTGCCCACATATCCGATCTCGGTAAATTTCGTGGCTTCAGTTTTGACGAACGGAGCTTTCATGATAAGCGAAAGCCTACGCGCAACCTCGGTTTTGCCCACCCCTGTCGGACCAATCATTATTATATTGTTCGGATATATTTCTTTCTCCATATCCCCTATAACATGTTGCCTTCTCCAGCGGTTTCTTATAGCTATCGCAACCGCTTTTTTTGCTTCGTCCTGTCCTATTATATAACGGCTTAACTCCTGGACTATCTCTTTCGGCTTGAGTTCCAGTTCACTTTCCATCTTTTATTACCTCTATCGAGATATTGTCATTGGTATAAATACAAACTTCGGAAGCAAGTTTTATGGAAACCTCAACAATCGAACGAGCGTCAAGAGAAGAGTGAAGAAGTAAGGCTCTGGCTGCAGATATGGCATACGCACCCCCCGAACCTATACCGATAAGACCATCATCAGGACGTATAACCTCTCCGTTTCCGGATAAAATATAAGATTCTTCTTTATTCATGACGCCGAGAAGAGCTTCCAACCTTCTCAGGTATTTGTCTTTTCTCCATTGCTTTGCAAATTCGACCACTGCTTTGGAAATATTTTTCAGATACTTATCTATTTGTTCCTCGAACATTGAACACAAGGTCAGAGCATCCGCTACCGACCCCGCAAAGCCGACAAGAACTTCTCCTTCCCTCAACAACTGAACTTTTTTTGCATTGGCTTTCATTATCGTTTCGTTTACGGTAACCTGACCGTCACTACCCATAGCAACAATCCCATCTTTTCTTACTCCGAGGATTGTTGTTCCGTGTATGATATTCACTATATCCTCCTGGAAAAAACTTCTACCTTAAAACTTCGTAGTTTGGTGGGTCTTTAATTATCTTAACGTCATGCGGGTGACTTTCCGTAAGTCCGGCATTTGTGACCTGTACGAATTTCGCCTTCTTTCTGAGTTCTTGAAGATTACGAGCACCTACATATCCCATACCTGCCCGCAACCCTCCTTCAAGTTGAAAAAGAACTTCGCCGACCGGACCTTTATGAGGAACTCTGGAAACAACTCCTTCGGGAACCAGCTTCCCTGTCTGGAAATAACGGTCTCTGCTCCCCTCTTCCATCGCATCAATCGACCCCATACCTCTATAAACTTTGAATCTTCTGCCTTCCAGGAGAATCGATTCTCCCGGAGCTTCATCTGTTCCTGCCAGAAGGCTGCCTATCATTACCGAGTCAGCACCCCCGGCAAGAGCTTTCGTTATATCTCCCGAAAAAATAATACCCCCGTCCGCAATCACGGGAACTTTACCTTTTATAGCTTTCGCTACATTCTGAATCGCAGTTAATTGAGGAATTCCTATCCCGCTTATAACTCTTGTCGTACAAATGGAACCAGGACCAACGCCTACCTTAACGGCGTCAACGTCCATCTTCAGTAAATCTTTTGCAGCTTCTCCTGTCACTATATTTCCAACGACCAAGTCTCTATCGCAAAACGCCCTCAACTTCTTCGTAATATCG
This sequence comes from uncultured bacterium, assembly GCA_964523975.1. Lineage (GTDB taxonomy): Bacteria > Hydrothermota > UBA3072 > UBA3072 > UBA3072 > JAFGHJ01. Next base: position 13,072 of record CAZGBM010000021.1, read on the forward strand.
AATACTTTCTTAGTATAACCGTGCGCCGTATCGACGACCAGACAATCGACTCCGGCATCTAAAAGCTCTTTTGCCCGCTCCTCGGTATCGTCGCTTACTCCAACGGCAGCACCGCAGTACAGACGCCCCTCTTCATCTATGTTGGCTCTCGGAAATTCCTTTCTTTTCAGAATATCCCTGAGAGTTATTAGCCCCACAAGACGGTCATCTTTATCCACGAGAGGCAGCTTTTCCACTTTATGTTTTCTGAAAATCTCTTTAACTTCCTCTATCGAAACGCCTTTTTTGCCGGTAACCAGTTTTTTTCTGGGAGTCATTACTTCCCGGATTTTTTTATTTATATTGTCTTCAAATATCAAATCGCTTTTTGTTATTATTCCTTCCAGCTTGCCCCTGGCATCAACAACAGGAACTCCCGAAATATTGTGACAACTCATTATCTCTTTGACTTCCCTGATTGTAACCGAAGGAAGAACCGTTATGGGGTCCGGGATAAGAACACTCTCGAATCTCTTTACTTTCCTGACCTGGGCTGCCTGTTTTTCTATCGAAAGATTCTTATGAATAATTCCCATACCGCCCACGAGGGCAACTGCTATAGCCATTTCTTCTTCGGTTACCGTGTCCATAGCCGAAGAAACTATCGGGAGCAAAAGACCGATGTTACGGCTGAAATTGCTTTTTATATCCGTATCACTCGGTATAACCTCCGAATACCCGGGTTCAAGAAGTACGTCGCCGAAGGTTAAACCTAAATTAAAAGGTCTTTCTTTTTCCAAGAATTCTCTCCTTCCGGCACAACACCTTTAAAAACGATATTTGCCTCTCCGGTTAACCAAAGTCTATCAGCACTCTCTCTTCTTGTCTTGAATTCTCCGCCCACTGTCTTAATCTCGAGTTTTTCTCTACCTGTTTCTTCCATCACAAAGAAAGACACAGAAGCAACCCCGGAAGCACAGGAAAGAGTTTCCCCTTCCACCCCTCTCTCGAAAACCCTCATAAATACCGAACCGTCTTTCTCTCTAAACCAATCGACATTGTTCCTGCCGGGGATAGCGTTCGAAAGTCTCTCCCCTTCTTTTTGAACGTCAAGCTCTTCGACATCCTGAGTCGGAATTACAAAATGAGGAACGCCGCATCTGACTATTGCTCCTTCTTCTCTTCTTTCCGGGATACCGACCGGAGGCATCAGAGCGGATACCGTATCATCATCGTTGTAAATGAGCCTCACTATGCCCGCTTCGGTTTCGACATCGTCTTCTTTTTTTACTTTACCTTGAAGGCATAAAAGGCGAAAGAACACTCTGACCGCATTCCCGCAAAAAGGAACGTTGCTCCCGTCGGGATTGTAGAATTTCATCTTCTTTCCGTCCATAACGACGAGTCCGTCCCCTCCGATACCGTACCTTCTTTTCAATATACGGGAGGCGATTTTCGAATAATCGAGACCGGCAGCGTAAGAAGTCAGCACGAAATCGTTTCCTCCGCCTTCTCCTTTGACAAAATCAATCACCTTTACTCTCCGTTAAAGCAAGGTCTTCCAAAACAACCTGCATTAATTTAGAATTTATTGTTTTTTTCTTTTCAAGAAAGGCTTCCAGAATTGCATTCTCACATATTATATTGATGGTTCTTGGCTTGCCTCCTGAGTATTTATGTATCATCTCCAGCGACTCATCGCTAAAAGGTATAGAATCCCCTCCGGCAACTTTTATTCGATGGCTTATATATTCTCTTACTGATTGAAAGTCAAGAGGCTTGAGGGTCGTTCGTATGGCAGTTCTCTGGTACAGAGCTTCATCCTGTTTAAGATTCGTTTCCATCTCAGGCAAACCGAAAATCACGAAATTCAGCAAATGCTGCGACTCCGTTTCTATGTTGAGGAGACCGCGAATTTCTTCCATCGTATCTTTTTCCCGGAGCATATTACCTTCATCAATCAAAACAGCGACTTTTTTATCCTTCTCATGATATTCCTGCAGTTTTTTGTAAAGCCCGGTTACTATCTTCTCCCCGTCATCGCTTTTTTCGTCAACGCCTAATTGCAGAGAGATTTTTTTAAGGAACCAGCCTGCAGAAATATCCGGATGTATTATAACGAGAAGTGAAACTTCGTAAATGTCATCCGAGGACAGTATATTCAGCATCCTTCTCGCCATGGTAGTCTTACCCATCCCTATATCGGCAACCAGCAAAGAAAGCCCCAATCGATTTTCAACGCAGTGAAAGATTTTTTTCATGGCTTTGGAGTGCTGAGGGCTGTCGTAGTAAAATCTCTCATCAGGAGAAGTTGAAAACGGCTTCTCTTTTAATCCGAAAAAACTCTCATAATCCATTTTCAATAATTAATATATCTAAATTCCTTTTTGTCAAGGATTAAGATGACCCCACAAAAATTCAAAAATTTATTTCACCGCAGAGACACAGAGAACGCAGAGCCTCATCACACCCAACCCCAATTCTTATCGTGTTTATTTAAAACCCACCACATAACCCATTTTTTAACATGTAGAAAATGTAGAACTTGTATTTTTCATTTTCTTACCTCTATATGAACTACATGTACTACATGTGTAATTTCTTTTTTGTTGTTTTTTCTGTTTTTTGTCTGCGGTCATCCTTCTTAATCCTGTCAAATTTTGCTGGATGTATAAGTGTCCGAAATACCTACCTTGACAATCATCGTCAATGTTAATATACTTAAATTAAGATAAAAGAAGGAGAAGTCTCTGATAAAATGCTAGCCCTTCTAATTTCGTTGAGTTTTAGTTTTGATTCTATACCTTCGCCTCAACTGGGAGAAAGATGTTTTTATATATCCATCTCCGCTTCTGACAGTTCCGCTCTCTGCTGCTCTCTCTCGGTCGAGCCATCTTTCTACCATTTAGAAGTCTGCGAAGCAAAAAACAACAGGATAAATTTTATCAATGGCAAATGGGAAGGTTGGGTCAGGATACCTGATACTGCAGATTCAATAAGACTCTGCTGTCTGTATAGCGAAAGCGGAGAATTTTCTTTAAGCAATAAATTCTCGATAACAGATAAAGAAAATCTCAGCCAGTTAAGGCAGGTAGCCACCAGTGATTCAATCTATATATATCCAAACCCGCTCAATATCGACAACGATTTTACTTCCATTAACTACCTTTTGAGAGAAGACGCCCATGTTTCCATAATGATATTCGATAAGTTCGGCAATCTGGTTTGGAATACAGAAAGGGATGAAACTGCAGGTACCCCGCACATAGATTGGGACGGAACTGACAACAACGGCAGCAGGGTCTTTTCCGGGGTATATATTGTTTTTATTAAAGCGACCAATCGAACTGCAACAATCGCCAAGTATGCAGGCAAAATAGCCGTAATAAAATAAGGATAAAATGTCGGGAAGAAGTAAATTACCAATATTTGCTTTTTTATTAATTAATTTCTCCTTAAGTGTTCAGGGTAACACAGGTTCAAATTTTTTGAGCTATGGGGCCGGAGCAAGAACAATAGGAATGGGAAGATGCGGGGTAGGCCTATCGGACGATGCCTCGGCTCCTTATTATAACCCGGCAGGATTATCTCAGGTAAAACCGCAGGAACTGCTGTTCATGCACAGCGTTCTTTTCATGGGAACCAGCTTCGATTACTTTTCCTATGTTTTGCCAACTTCAAAAGCCGGTTCTTTCGCTTTTTCACTTGTACAAGCCCGCATCGGAGACGTAGAAGATAGAGATGAAAGCAATAACCTTTTAGATGAATTCGGCGAGAAGGAAACAGCCGGTATTCTTTCCTATTCGATAAATACGGTTGATTTTCTCTCCCTGGGAATCAACTACAAGATAATCCAGCACTCGATTTCCCACTGGAGTTCGCTCGGACAGGATTGCGACATCGGACTTATGCTCTTCCCCGAAAAACCTTTTTCTATAGGCTTCACGGTTAAAAACTTATTGCAACCTTCTTTCATATTAATATCGGAAGCGGAACAGTACCCGCTTAGATTCGGAACCGGCGCAAGCTACAAAACTTTCGACGATAGATTAATATTGGTCGGTGATGTAGGCTGGCATAAAAACAGCGAAATACAATTAAACGGCGGATTGGAATATAAACTCAATCGTCTTGCAATTTTAAGACTGGGCGCAGACTATAATTATTTTACTTACGGGATAGGCTTCGATCTTCCCGTCTCAAAGTATTCTATAAGACTTGATTATGCCTTCCAGCAACACCACCAATCCGAAGGAATGATAACACCCAATCATAATTTTTCGTTGACCTTAAACTTTGGGGGTTTTAGAGCAAAATTATACCCGGATAAAGAAGTCCTTTCACCATTAACCGACGGAGAAGACAATATCCTCTGGTTGAACAAAGAAATCCGAACAAGAGACGATATCAAAAAATGGGTACTCCTGGTAAAAAACAAGTGGGGAGAAATAATCAGAACCTACCAGGGATGGGGCGAACCTCCGCAGAGATTTTATTGGGACGGCAGGGATGATACCGGTAAACTCGTCCGGTACGGTGATTATTATTATAAATTCGAGGTAATAGAAAGAAAAGGAAGGTCTTATACCTCATCGGGTAAGCTGGTAACCGTAAAGACCGAAGGTCCCGGAAAGAGATTCCTCATCGAAGAAAAATGGGAAGGTCTTGAAAAAGATATCTATATAGAAGAAAAAACGGAGCCTCAGAAAACGGAATTCAAAAAAGAACTCGAGACAGACAACGAAAACAATAAACCATCGAATCAGGAATAAAAAATGAAGAGATTTTTTTACATATCAATGCTGTTTGTTTCCTTTACTTTAATCTCACAGAGGCTGGAGAGAAATTCTTACCTCGATATTCCTTCTGCGAATTTTACGGACGGATTATTCATAAACACAAGCTTCAGTTACCCTGTGAGCCCCAACCTTGCTTACGGCTTCGACCCGAATATCGGCATCGAATTCACAAAAGATAATATAAATGCCGCATTTAACTGGTTTGACGGCAGCGACTTCTGCCTTGATTTATCGTATCGTTTTTACGAAAAAGGAACCACCTCTTTAGCCTTTGGATTGGACAACATAACGTTCAGCAAATATATTTCGACTTTAGGACGGGATACAACGTTTATTGATGAAACATATGACCCAAGACCTCCGGAAGCCTGGTCTTTTTATCTTGTCGGCAGCAGGAAATTCGGAAAATATTTCGAATTGAACGCCGGGATAGGAAGAGGCAAATTCGTAGGCTACGGACCACGCAGCAATATGCCAAACACAGATGTATTTTCCAGCGATAAGCATGAGAACTTTGCTTTTGGGCTTTTCCTCGGAACAAAAATTTCCCCCAAAGAATGGCTCGATTTTATACTGGAAGCGGATGGACGGGATATCAACATGGGTATTCAAAGCGAACTTGGAATATTTAAAGGCGGAATTTCCTTGATAAAAATCGAAAGTCTCTTATGGGAAAGAACCGGTGAACCTCAAACGGCAAGAATAAATGCAAATGTCTCTTTCGAATTGCCTTTCTTCAAAGTAATAAAAAGAGAGAAAGAGGAACGCGAGCCTTACATAGCAAGGGAAAAAATATTTCTGGGGGAGGATTACGAAAATTTAGAAGCAAGCGGAACAGTTCCCAAAAAATTAGATGGTCTGCAAAAACAAAGAAAATTCACCGAAGATTACAAAGAAGACACTCCGGAATCTATAAAACTCTTCTTGCAAGCAACGGAATTATTCGAAGCCGGAGAATACGATAAAGCCAGAGAAACGTTCCAGCATTCTATCAACAAAGGATTAGGAGAGTATAAAAACGAAGCTTTATACCGGATTGCGGAATGTCATTACAATACCGGTAATTATAAAAAAGCTCTATCTATTTTTTATAAAGTCAACAGCGAATCCAGAGATACCTATTTATACCCCGAGAGCATATACGGGATAGCTTCCTGCCATATTGCCATGAAAAATTGGGAAGAAGCGGAAAGGAGCCTGTTCCAGTTGACCTCAGAGTATCCGGGCTACAAAGACTCCGACAAAACCAAAGTAACAACCGCAATAATTGCCTTCGGAAAAGGAAATTACGAAGAGGTAACGGAATTATTAAAAAACATAGAAACCAAAGAAGCTCTATTCTATAAAGCAAAAGCTCATTTTTACCTTGAAGACCATATTAAATCTCTTGCCGCTTTCAAAAAATTGACCGATGACTTCCCCGAAAGTCCACTTGCAAGATATGCATGCTATTATATGGGAGACGTATTGTTTTTCAGCGGAAACTACTCCGGAGCTCTTTATAAATACAATGATTTCCTTGAAAGATATCCTTACAGTACACTCAAAGAATATGCATCATATAAATTGGCTGTCTGCTATTACAATGAAGACAATTATCTTAAAACGATAGAAAACTTAAATCCTATTTTAAACAGTCAGGATATATTCCTTGCGGCGCATAGTAATTTTCTCTATGGCAAAAGCCTCAAAGGTTTGGGCAGAAAAGAAGACGCTTTAGCCACGTTTACAAAAGTAGTTTCGAATTACCCGGAATTAAAAATTGCCAGTCTCGCAAATATCGAAATGGGGCAGGTATTTCTTGAAATGGGTGACACAACCCAGGCCCGAATCGTTTATCAGCAGATGTCTTCTAAATACATCTCCGGAGAAACAATCGGGCTCGGAGACTATCTCGCGGGAGGGCTCTCCTTCACAGAGGGAGACTACCTTTCCACCAAAAAGCATTTGAACAAAATACTACGATATTACTGGGGGTCCGACATAACGTGCCCGTCAATTGCCTTACTGCTTAGAACTTATAATACTACAAAGGATTATGAACTCACAATTGCGCTTGGAAAAGCGCTTTTGACCAAAGAATCATGCGAAAAGGGTGACATCTGGAAAGGCAGGGCTATGTCCGAACTTGCCGAAGCATACTACCAGACCAACCAGTACGAAGATGCGAAAAATTTGTACCAGGAAATAATAAAAGAATACGTGTACAGCGATCCGAACCTTCTTGCCGCATCACAAACCGGTTACGGTTGGTGTCTCTTACATGAAAACAGATACGATATTACTGAAAACCAGTTTGAAAAGGTAATGTCTGCTTACGGTATGGATACTACTGCACTCATCAACTCCTCTTTCGGAAACGGAATAGCATTGTACAATAAGGAAGAATACGAAAAAGCCTTGAGTTACTTTGAAAGTATCGTTAAAGTTTCGCCGGACCGCCCCTTGAAGCCTAAAGCAATATTTTATGCAGGAAAATCATACTATAATTTAGAATATTACAGACAGGCCATCGATTCCTGGGAATTGATACTCGAAAAATACAGAAGTTCGGATATTGCACCCAGCGCCGCTTACGAAATCGGAATGACTTATTTCCAGGCCTTTAAATATAGCCAGGCTGCGCCATATTTCCAGATAATCATAGATGAATATCCAAACTCGGAGCTCGTTCCACAAGCAATGATTGCTTTAGGCAATAATTATTACAACGGTCAGGATTACAGAAAAGCAATCGATGCCTTCTCGAAATTCATCGAATTGTACCCGAACGACTCACTATCTGAAGAAGCAAAACAAACTCTCTCCTCGGCTTATTATATGTCCGGACAGGAAAATCCTCAACTTCTTAACGAGTTCATAGAACAATTCCCTTCCGACCCGAAAGCTGCTCTGGCTCATTACAATTTAGCCGTAGATTTTTACGAAAAAGGAAACAAGGAACAGGCGCTCGAGGAATTCAGAAAAATAGTCATAAACTTCCCCGAGACGGAATATGCCGAAGACGCTCAAGTAAACATAATCAAAATTTTTGACGAACGGAAGGACTACGAAAAACTCGTTTCCGAAGCAAATCTATTCACGGAATATTTTCCCGATAGCAAAAAAGCGCCTCTTGCTTTATTTTACAAGGGCTCCGGATATTTCTATCTGGGAGATTATGGGAAAGCAATAGAGGCATTCAAAAAAATCATAAGTGATTATCCTGATAGCGAATACATTTCCAACGCGACTTACAATCTCGACCAGTGTTATAAAAAATTAGGAGGCACGGAAAAAGCATCAGAAAATCCGGAGGATTAAACCGACGGATGAAAATACGCAGAACTACAGAAAAGCGAAAAGAATGGGCTAATGCAGAAAAGAATATATATTTTAAAAACCAAATGAATTAAAAAAGGAGTATAGAATGGCAGGAATAGGTTTTATTCAACTTTTAAAGAACAGTTGGGCTATAGATTTACTACTAATTTTCTCGGTGATAGCACTTGCGGTTATTCTGGAAAGACTCTGGTCTTACAGCAAATTACGTTTAGACGAAAAAGCTCTCATAGACAAGGTGCAGAGGGAACTGAAAAAAGGGAACATACAGGAAGCAAGCTTTATATGCAGATCTACCAATCATCCCCTAGGTCAGATACTGGATGTCGGAATAAACAATAAAGATTTACCAAGAGAAGATATTGCGGATATACTCGATGGTGAGCTTATAGAAACGAGAAGTTACCTTGAAAGAAAAAACTCGGTTCTCAGCACTATAAGTTTCATTTCTCCTCTTCTCGGGCTTCTTGGAACCGTCACGGGAATCATAAGAGCTTTCAATGATCTTGCCGTATCTGGTTCCGGAGGGCCATCTACGGTAATGGCAGGAGTGGCAGAAGCTCTCGTATCCACAGCTATCGGGATTATTGTTGCCATACCGGCAGCAATATTCTACAATTATTTTATGAATAAAGTGAAGGTTATGCTGACCGAAATCGAGGCAAACTCAAGAAGATTTCTTGCCTTTTTACATACTAACTTTGCAAAGGGACAAAAAGAAACCTTAAAGCTGGATTAGGAAATCGAATTTTATGAGAAAAAGCTTAATCGAAAGCTATGAAGATGTAACAGGTAGAATACCAATCACTCCGATGATAAACGTAGCTTTGCTTCTTGTTCTATTTTTTATGATGGCGGCACCTACCATTTTTATGTCGGGAATAAATGTCAAAAATCCCGCCCTTGTAGAAGGCGGGCAAGCTTCCGAAGATACCGAAATCAAAGTAAACGTTTATATAGATTCAAAAAATCAGCTTTACCTGAACGATAAACTTATCGAAAGAGAAGAATTCCCCAGCAGGGTAGCTGAACTACTCGGGCGAAGCGTATCAAGGATTGTTGTGGTAAGCGCTTATCCGTCAATACCAATACAGGAGGTTGTTACGGTTCTTGACATAGCAAAACAAAATGGCGCCTTAAAGTTAGTCCTTCTAAGGAGAAAATAGAAATGAAAAGAAAAAGCATGGTAGCCGAAAAAATAAAAGAAGCCGATATTATGATAACTCCGCTCGCAGACGTAAGCTTTACCATACTTATGACGCTTATGGTCTTAACACCCATCCTCATACTTTCCTCCAGGCTTCATGTCAATTTACCGGAAGCCATTACCGTCGAACCTCCAACAGAGAAAAATATAACCATAACAATCACTCCGGAGTATGAACTTTCGGTGAACGATGAACTACTTAGTAGAGACGAATTAGCCGGTGTTCTCTCGAAAATGATAAGAGAGAATCCGGATTACCTAATATTAATCAGATCGGATAGAAATGTAGAAACAGGTATGGTTATGAATATAATAGCTATTGTGAAAAAACTGGGAGCAAAAAACATCTCTATTGCAACCGTTCAGAGACCAAAATGATAGATTACCCTAAGGAATTTTTTGACAGGAACATAAAGACGACAATGATGATTTCAATCGTAATTCATCTTGGTGTTTTCTATTTTAACGAAGCAAAAAGATCCAGCGATATAATAAACAGAATAGACAACGTGGAATTCATCGACCAGACCCTTGCTCCTTCGGTCAAACCCTCCCCACCTCAAAGAAGTATCCTGGAAACAATAAAACATAAAGTCTCCCATAAAGAAGAAATAAAAGAAATAAACTCAAAAGAAATAGAAAAGATAATCAAAGCTTTACCGCCGATCCCCGGAATAAGCGAGAAGGGAATTGACCTTGATGAAAAACAGCTGGACCAAAGGCAGGCAAAAGGCATAGACCTGGACAAGTTTGACAAACTGGAAGGTCCCGAAGGGGACCTGAGCGAAATCATAAGAGTAGCCTCAAAAGACAGGCAAAGCGGAACCGAAGACATAATAAGCAAACCTGCTATAAAAATTACCGATAAGGAAACATATAACCCTGACGCTAAAATAGGTATTTTTTCTTCACCCGGAGGAAGCGGACAGGTTGACCTTGAAAAAGTACCTACAAAAGATTTAAAAAAGGTAACCCCTGAAGTATCCCCGAAGAAAGATGCAAAGATAATCGAGGCACCATCGAAATCGACCACGAAGATAACGATTACAGGACCTCTCTCACAAAGAAAAGTTCTTTATAAGCCAGCAACCCCATATCCGGAATGGGCAGAGAAGAAAGGTTTAACAGCAATTATAAGCGTACAGATAGCAGTGAATCCCGAAGGAACAGTTCAAAAAGACATCTTCGTAATAAGAACCTCGGGGTTCGGCTCCTGGGATAAACTGGTAATAAATAGTGTGAGAAATTGGAAATTTGCAGCTCTTGAAGGTTCGGAAGTCGTACAATCAGGAATAATAACCTTTCAATTTGTTCTGGAGTAAAAATGAAAAAATTTGTAATCCTCTCATTAATATTTATCGTAAATATTGCAGTATTCTCCCAGGAAGAAATATCGAAAGAAGTCATCAAGGGCGAGTATCGTGGGAAAATAGACGAGAAGAAACCTCCCTCGGAATTGGATTATGACATTTTTGAAGTCATAAAACCTTACGGGAGACCGGGTTCATACATATACGATATGGAACTACAGGTTCAATCGGAAATCACCTCTACACCTCTGCCAATACTATCAAGCGACCAGATAAGAAAACCGTGGCTCAGAAATATCTTGACCCCGCCTATAACGATTTCTCATATTTCATACGAAAAGGATCTCAAACAATGGGAACTGGTCATAACGGATTCGAAAGGTGAAATATTCAGAACTTTCGCCGGTATGGGAAACCCACCAAAAGCAGTGGAGTGGGACGGAAGAGACTCGAAAGACGATATGTTCGACCTCGGAAGGGATTATTCCTACTATGTACGGGTAACAGATAACGATAACAATTCTTCGTTTCAGCTGGGTACAAAAATCAGAATTCCGGGGCTTTACTGGAAAGAAGATTTAAATTCCGTTGTCCGTCTCGATGGCAGAATTGTATTTAAAAATAATTCTTCGGAACTCACCGAGTCCGGGACAGATTTACTGGAAGAAGCCGTGGATTATGTCAGAAAAGATATCAAGAAACATCTGAGGGTTATAGTATTCTCACAAGATGAAAATCTGGCAATGGATAGAACAAAAAAAACAGCCAATTTCCTTCTGGACAGAATAATACTTCCCCCAAAGGCAGTGACAACTGTCATCGGATATGAATCCATAGGGGAAGACAGAACCGATAGAATCGATATAACGATACGATGAAAAAGTAATTTAGGACGCAGATTAACGCAGATTAAAAAGGATCTTATTTGCTTTTTCTAAATCCCTACCCCTTCCCCAAATAATAGCCACTGATCTTCACTGATATACACGGATTCCCCACCCCACACATATTACATTTTTTAAAAGATAAAAACTTTGTTAAATCTGTGCTTATCCGTGCCAATCCGTGGCTAATTAATTTTTTCGTGTGTTTTTTCAAAAAATACAAATTTGATTGGTGGGGGGTTGGGGTTCGTGTATTTTGTGTGTTTAGTGGTTTAATATTTTCCCTCTGTGTACTCTGTGGTTTAAAATGGGGGTTGACTTCTTAGTTGCCGCGAACTAATATAAATTTATCAGTCGCACATAGCGGGGCGTTAGCGGTGCCCCAGACCTGTAGTCCGCTATAGCAGGGCTAATGACTTGTATGAGTTTGTGCTTTTTTATTTTAGGCTTCTTAAGAGAGCGTTGAAGTTTGGGCCCTTTATAGAGGAGAGCTTTGAACCCCGTCAGGTCCGGAAGGAAGCAGCGGTAAGAAGTTTTCTTTTCTGATGAAGAAAAACCTGAATGGAGCTTCTCTTAAAAAGTACGGGTAAGAAAGTACAGGCAAAGCAAGCCGTGCGGCTGATTTAAAATTTATGAGATATCTGGTTTTAACACGTAAATACAGACCGCAAAATTTTAACGAAGTACTGGGACAGCCTCACGTAACCAGAACCCTTACATCCGCATTATCAAAGGGAAAGATAGGTCATTCATACCTGTTTTCGGGACCAAGAGGCGTGGGTAAAACATCTGTTGCCCGCATCCTCGCAAAAGCCGTCAACTGCGAGAAAGGAATAGTCGAAAACCCATGCAACCAATGCGAAAACTGCGAAGGAGTAACCAACTGTAATTCGGTTGACGTGATAGAAATAGACGGAGCTTCCAACAGGGGAATCGATGAAATAAGAACTCTCCGAGAATCGGTATCCTACAGCCCTGTACACTCCCGCTTCAAAGTTTACATCATAGACGAAGTGCACATGCTTACTAAAGAAGCCTTCAATGCTCTCTTAAAAACCCTTGAAGAGCCACCTTCTCATGTAATTTTTATATTTGCGACTACGGAACCTCAGAAAGTTCCCAAAACGGTACTTTCCAGATGCCAGAGATTCGATTTCAGAATTTTAAGTAATCAAGAAATTTTCAACAAATTAAAAGAACTGGTGATTTCCGAAGATGTAAAGGCAACGGATGAAGCTCTATCTCTTATCTCTTCAAGAGCGGAAGGAGCCATAAGAGACGCCGAAGGGATGCTTGAACAATTAATATCTTATTCGCAGGGGGAAATTACAGCGGATGACGTAAAAGAAGTATTCGGATTTATTGGCGACTCTCTGTATTTAAAATTGTTCGATAGCATTAAAAAATCCGAAGAAAACGAAATTATTAAGTGCGTCGAAGAAATTGCTCAAAAAGGATACGATCTCAGGGAATTCACATCCGGCTGGTTAAAATTTCTCCGGAACCTTCTTATCTGTAAACTTGGAATCGAAAACATAACATCGGCTACCTCGAGCAAAGACCTGACCGAAATCTCACAAGACATTTCGGTAGAGTTTATAACGGCAGTACTCAATTTATCTGTAGATTTAGAAAAAGATATCAGACTAATTATTCACTCACCTGTGTACCTTGAACTGGCGATGCTCAAGATGGCAAGGATACCGTCTTTACGGGATATAAATACTTTGATAGCGAAAATATCCGGTAACATTCCTTCAAATAGCAGCACTTCGGAAAAGAAAAAAAATAAAACGGAGGTTAACGAAATCAAAACAAATATCAAACCTCCGAAAAACGAGAAGGAACTCTGGAACGAAATAATGAAAAAAGTAAACGGAACCGGCGGAAAGAACTTTCTTAAAGCTTTTCTAAAAGACGCCTCTCCGGTTTCCTTCGAAGATAAAATATTAAGAATACAGATCCCTTCAACACATAAAGGACACCTCGACGAAGACATTCACTTTTTAAGAGGTGCACTTAAAGAAGTAACAGGGGAAGACATCGATATAGAGATAATAACATACGAGCCAAAAGTCGACCCAAAACTGCGCGACAATACCATGGTTTCGAAAATAAAGGAGATATTCAATGCTGAAGAATCTTTTTGATATGGAAAATTTAAAGAAAAAAATGGAAGAGATGAAAGAAGAACTCAAAAAAGAGAAAATTGTAAGCGAGAGCGGAGGAGGGATGGTAGCGGTTGAAGCAAACGGGTTTGGCGATATTACGAATCTTAAGATAGAAGAAGAACTTTACAAAGGAGAAGACAAAAAGTTGATGGAAGATCTGATAATCTCTGCAATCAACGAAAACAAAGAAAAAACAAAAGAATTGTTTCAACAGAAACTTCAAGAAACAATCGGTTTTCTCCCCCTCGGCACGATTAAAGACCTGATGCCTTGAAACCGCCAAGCGCCTTTATCCGTTTCACACAATCTCTTCAATCATTACCGGGAATCGGCAAAAAATCCGCCGAGAGAATTGCTTTTCATATCCTGACAAAACCCGGTGTCGGGGAAAAGATCTTGCATTCTCTGGAAAGAATCATCTCGGAAATCAAATTTTGCAGTAATTGCGGAAACATAACGATAGAAAACTTATGCCATATCTGTGCATCTACCGAAAGAGACAGAACTATTATCTGTGTTGTCGAAAAACCAATGGATGTTTTCGCAATTGAACGTTCCAATTCCTTCAAAGGATTATATCACGTACTCGGAGATCTTCTTTCTCCTCTCGATAACGTAGGCCCGGAAAATATAAATATCGCCTCTCTGGTTACGAGAATCAAGACAGAGGGAATCAAGGAGGTCATAATTGCGACGAACCCGACAACGGAAGGAGAAGCAACCGCTTTATACATAGAAGAGAATTTAAAAAATTCCGGGGTAAGGATAACCCGTATAGCCAGAGGGATACCGTTCGGCACCGACATCGACTTCGCAGATGACCTGACTCTTACGAGAGCCCTGGAAGACAGAAAAGATTTTAAAGG
>CAZGBM010000022.1:0-3339 GCA_964523975.1 uncultured bacterium
GTTCAGATCTCAATACATGTAAGTTGGCCGTTGGAAACAACAAATAAATCTTGTAAATCCTTGTTAATCCTGTCTAAATAAAGGTTTCGGGTTACGGGTTTTGTGTTTCGAGTTAAAAAAACAAAGAATTCTTTTATTCGTGCTATTCGTGTGATTTGTTGTTAGACAAAGCTTTTAGCCTTTTGTCTTTAGCTGTTAGCTTAAAAAAGTGAAAATCTCTGTGTTCTTTGTGCCTTTGTGGCTGAATTCTCCTTGACTTTCTTCAGGTTTACCTTATTATTTCTTATATGAAAACATTAGAAGAAATAAAAGTATTAAAAAGCAATGAAAGAAAGGCTTTGAATGAATTAAGAACGCAACTTAAACAGAAAATTACGGGTGTAAAAATTATACTATATGGCTCAAAGGCAAAAGGAAATTCCGAAGAATTTTCGGATATTGATTTACTGATTCTTGTAGATGAGAAAGTAAATAGAGAATTGAAGGAAAAGATTAGTAATATCAGATATGATATTGAATTAAAATATGATGTTGTCTTCGGATTGGTTTTCGAAAATAAAAAATTCTGGAATTCGACGTTAGCTGATGCAATGCCTTTCCACCGGAACATAGAAAAAGAAGGCATTCTTCTGTGAAGAAAGAGTTTATAGATCTTGCAAAATATCGACTCGAAAAGGCCAAAAATACCTTATCGGATGCGAAAAAATTTATTAAAGATGCCACTCCCGAATCAACAGTAAATAGAATCTATTACGCGATGTATTATGCGGTCAATGCTTTGCTAATATCTAAAGGTTTATCTTCCTCCAAACATTCCGGAATTCGAGCTCTTTTTAATAAAGAATTCGTCAATAAGGGTCTGGTAAAAAAAGAGCTTGGTAGATTTTACTCCGAGATGTTTGATAATCGGCAGGAAGGAGATTATAAAGATTTTGTAATTTTCGAGAAAGAAGATGTTGGAATTTGGCTTGAAAAAGCCACTAAATTTGTAAGTGTCGTAGATGAGTTAACTACCAAAATAATTAAAGAACAAAAATAAAAACTACAGGCTCTACATTTTCTACATGTGAATTAAAGTTTCGAGTTATGGGTTATGTGTTTCGTGATAAAAAACAAACTGACCAACAGTCCAACTGATTTAAATCTGCTGTTTTGTATAGTGGAAGCTTTATGTTGTTATTTTTTTTAGCAGGGCATAGATGAATGATAGTTGATTATTTGTTGTTATTATTGTAACGTCAAGAGAATAAACCTCAGATAATTTATTAATCGAGATTCCTTAACGATTTGGCTTCCAGATTTCAAATACCCCATCGCTTATATCGAATGCTCCACTCTCTTGTGGAGCTGAATTGGCTTCGTAAATCCTCACCAGACAATACTTAGATGTGTTATCTGGAATTTTCCAGGAAAAACTACCGGTATTGGGTAAATTTTTATGAATATGTTTCCAGTGCTTACCACTATCTGTCGAATAGTCTATACGTACTTTATTTGAATATATGTGGCGGGAGGTCCAGGTAATCTTATAAATACTATCCACCTTCCATTTTTCCCCGCCATTTGGAGTAGTTACGTGAATAAAAGCCTCGATAGTATCTATAGCAAACACACTGTTACTTTTATCTGCTAAACTTCCATTTGTGTCCGAAATGCTTATCAAACAACTATCCGATAACGTACCTGGAGTAGTCCAAGGATAACTATTATTATCAGGTGTGCATGCTGTAATTTCCATCCAGTCTTGACCATTGTTTAATGAATATTCTATTTTAACTTCTCCGCTTGTTCCAGTAGATTTCCAGGTAATGTCATAAATGTTATCAGCCAACCATACTTCTTCGCCATTTGGAGAAGTTACGGTGATAAAAGGAGCGTAGAAAATATTAAATATTTCATTACTTGTATCCGATGTAATTCCATTTGTATCCCAAATACCAATTAAACAACTAGCCGATGACGTATCCGGAATAGTCCAGGAATAAATGCTATTATCAGGCGTACACTCAATAATCTCCGTCCAATCCAGGCCATCATTTAATGAATATCCTATATTAACATATCCACTTGTACCGTATGATTTCCACATAATATCATAAGTGCTATCAGTTAGCCATTCTTCACCGCCATTTGGAGAAGTTACAGTGATGTATTGAGCTTGTAAGTAGATACTTGTAAAAATAAATAACATTAAAAATACAACAATTTTTGAAAAATTTCTCATATAGCCTCAGTTATTTTTATATATATTATAATTTTGCATACTATTAATTTATATAATATAAATGATTATACGGATTCTTTTTTGCTTTGTCAATACATTTTATTCAAGTTGCGTAACAACTTAAGTGACCGATGACCGCAGACGGACGACGGTAAAAACAAAAAAACTACAGTATCTACATGTTCTACATGTGAAAAAAATTTGGGGATGTGGGTGGTGTTTTAAACAATAAAAAATCCTGTGAATCTTTGTTAATCCTGTCTAGATTTTATCTTAGTTGGTTCGTTAGGTTGTGGGTTCGTTGGATCGGATTTTTTTTAAACCACCTAACGATCTAACTTCCTGACGTCCTAACGATTGAATTTTCCGTATATATCTGCGTCCTAATTTCTTCGTGTTTTGGTGTCTTCGTGGCATCTTGACAAAGCAAGAAAATATCTTATTTTTATCAAGACTTTAGAAAAAATAGTTTTTACCTGGTTTTCAATTGCTTAAAAATTTATAAAAATAAGGAGGTAAATAATGTACAAAAAAGTTATTATATCAGTATTTCTAATATTTGTCATCAATGCAGGTTTGGTTTTTGCTCAAGAAGTCGTTTCTGTAAGCCCGGTTCAAAACGCGCTGGATATATCAAAAAGCACAAATATCTCTGTGGCATTTGACCGGACTATGAATGCATCTACCATCAATGGTAGCACATTCATCGTTCATTCATTCCAAACTGGACTGCATACAGGAACTTACAGTTACAACAGTGGAACAAATACAGCAACATTTAACCCGGCTAATGATTTTGCCGCAGGAGAAATAGTTACTGTCATCCTGACCACAGATATCGAAGATGCGACTGGTAATCCTCTAATCCCTTACGAATGGTCTTTTACTATAGAGGGGGACAGAGGAACTGGTGAATTTACTCCAAAAGTGGATTACGGTTCTGGAGATGGACCTTCTTCGGTTTATTCTTCGGACCTGGATGGAGATGGAGATATGGACCTTGCTGTGGCAAATTATAATTCCGACAATGTTTCTGTTTTATTGAACAACGGCAATGGGACTTTCGCTGCAAAAGTGGACTACGGTTCTGGAGATGGACCTTCTTCGGTTTATTC